>DASXJE010000132.1 GCA_036497565.1 Mycobacteriales bacterium | reverse complement strand
GCAGCCGTGACCGCGTTTCCGCAGGTCAGGTGTGGTGGGCAGGGGCGGGATCGAACCGCCGACCTTCCGCTTTTCAGGCGGACGCTCGTACCGACTGAGCTACCTGCCCCTCATCCCAGGTGGGAATGAGCGACCCCGACGGGACTCGAACCCGCGACCTCCGCCGTGACAGGGCGGCGCGCTAACCAACTGCGCTACGGGGCCATGCTCGACCACGTGCCCCCAACGGGATTCGAACCCGTGCTACCGCCTTGAAAGGGCGGCGTCCTGGGCCTCTAGACGATGAGGGCAGTGGATCCGGAGACCCGGCACCATGCTTGCACACCGGCCGGATCCCACGGGCACGCCCCATACGTCCATTACGCCGGGAGCCGGATCAGCATACGGGACGCCACGGACCCTGGGCAAAGCGCTACCGGCGGGTGTCGGTGCAAGCTCAAAGGGCCGGCTCAAGGGGCCGGTTCAGTGGGTCGCCTGCGGCTCGCCTCCGACCAGGTGCCGCTGGATCGTCGCCTCGGTCTCGCCGAGCCCGCCGAGCGTGATGTCGTCGTGGGCCTGCAGCTTGTGGGTGGCGGCGTCGAAGTAGAGCACCGAGCACTCCAGCGGCGTCGGCTTCTCCCCCTGCAGGCCGCGCAGCCCGGCTCCGCCGGTCGACCCCTCGACCAGCACCAGGGTGCGGCCGAGCCGCTCGGCGACCCGCTTGTGCAGGTGCCCGGCCAGCACCAGGGGCACCTTGTCCTTCAGCGGCAGCGCGGAGAGCGGGTCGTGCACCATCGTGATGTCCGGCGGTGCCCGCATCCGTTCGGCGAGTGCCGCCAGCTGGCGCCCCGCAGACTGCACCTTCTCCGCCGAGGCCGTGTCGTCGCGGGTGACCTTGTCCGGGGTGAAGCGCGGGTCGCGGGTGCCGATGATGGAGAGTCCGTCGACGGTCACCGGTTTCGTGCCGTTGAGCACGATCGCGTTCGGCTGCCCGGCGACCGCCGCGGCGGTGCTCGCCGAGTCGTGGTTACCCCGGATGAAGACGTAGGGCAGGTGCAGACCGGCGATCTGCCCGGCGTACCTCGCCTCCGGCGGGCTCCCCCATTCGACCAGGTCGCCGGTGTCGACGATGAAGTTGACCTTGAACTGCTTGGCCACCGACGCGATGACCTTGAACGCGGCCGGGTTGAGGTGCAGGTCCGACACGTGCAGCACCCGGATCGTCGACGACGCCGGCGCGAAGGTGGGCAGGGTCGACACGGCGGTGTAGAGCCGGCTCACGTTGGTGATCAGTCCGGCCAGTTCCTCGCGGTAGACGTCGAACCGGCTGACGATGTTGCGGGCGTCGCCGACCACCGCCGGGGCGTTCGCGAGCAGCCCGGTGTACGTCGGTTCGGTGAGCTTCTCCGGGTCCCAGGTCGCCGCGGCCGTGCCGCCGACGCACGCCAGCAGCACCACCGCGACCCCGCCGGCGACAAAGGCCTCCCGCCGTCGGCGGAACACCACCAGGCCGAGCACTGCGGCGCCGAGGATGGCGACGACGACCGAGACGATCACCAGCCGCACGAGCGCCGCCTTGACGTCGGCGGCGGCCTGATCGCCGATCCCGGCCAGCCTCGCCGGGTCGCTCAGCAGACGCTGCGCCTCGGCCTGGCGCAGCTGGGTGAGGTTGATCCGGATCCCGATCGGGCCGTCGTAGGCGTGCAGCGTCAGCGTGCCCAGCGGCGGCACCTGGACCACCGCCGCCCCCTCGGTGGTCGGCGAGAGTGACAGCCGGGCCTGGAATGGCCCGACGTCGTGGGTGACGTTGGCGCCGAGCAGCAGCCCGAGCAGGGCACCGACGAGAGCGACGACGATCCGGCCGCTCCACCGACCCAGCCGGTTGGACACGTGCGCGCGGAGCCACCGGCGGATCGAGATCGCCGTGTCCACGACGCGGGACGTCGTGGCGCGCTGCGGCATGATCGGGCTCCGATCGGCAAGAGTCGTCCGAGCCTAACCGCCGCCCGCGCGGCAATCTGCTCAGATGGGTCGATTGTCGACGATCCGCCGCGCCTTGCCGAGGGATCGTTCGATCCCCTCCGGCTCGACGACCTCGACCCGGGCGGAGACCCCGATCGCGGCCTTGACCAACCCGGCCAGCCGGGCCCCGGCGTCGGTGTCGGCCGCGGCGTCCGGGCGCCGTTCCACCCGCACCGTCATCTCGTCCATCCGGCCCGGCCGGGTCAACACCAGCTGGAAGTGCGGCGCCAGCCCCGGCGTACGCAGGATCAACTCCTCGATCTGGGTCGGGAAGAGGTTCACCCCGCGCAGGATGATCATGTCGTCGGTCCGCCCGGTGACCTTCTCCATCCGGCGCATGGTGCGCGCGGTGCCGGGCAGCAGCCGGGTCAGGTCGCGGGTCCGGTAACGGATGATCGGCATCGCCTCCTTGGTCAGCGAGGTGAGCACGAGCTCCCCCAGTTCGCCGTCGGGCAACGACGCGCCGGTCACCGGATCGATGACCTCCGGGTAGAAGTGGTCCTCCCAGACGTGCAGGCCGTCCTTGGTCTCGACGCATTCGTTCGCGATGCCCGGGCCCATGACCTCCGACAGCCCGTAGATGTCGACCGCGTGCATGTCCAGGCGCGCCTCGATCTCCCGGCGCATGTCCTCGGTCCACGGTTCCGCCCCGAAGATGCCGACCTTGAGCGAGCTGTCGCCCGGGTCGATGCCCTGCCGCGCCATCTCATCGAGGATCGCCAGCATGTACGACGGGGTCACCATGATGACGTCCGGCCGGAAGTCGCGGATGAGCCGCACCTGCCGCTCGGTCATGCCGCCCGACACCGGGACGACCGTGCAGCCCAGGCGTTCCGCGCCATAGTGGGCGCCCAGCCCTCCGGTGAAAAGCCCGTAGCCGTAGGCGATATGCACGAGATCACCAGGCCGGCCGCCCGAAGCGCGGATCGACCGGGCCATCACCTCGGCCCAGGTGGCGATGTCGCCGGCGGTGTAGCCGACGACCGTCGGTTGGCCGGTCGTCCCGCTGGAGGCGTGCACCCTACGCAGCTTTTCGCGCGGTACGGCGAGCATGCCGAACGGGTAGTTGGCACGCAGATCCTGCTTGGTCGTCAGCGGAAAGCCGCGGAGGTCGTCGAGACCGCGGCAGTCGTCCGGGTGGATTCCTGCGGCGTCGAAGGCGTGCCGGTAGTGCGGTACGTGCTCGTAGGCGCGGTGCAGCGTCTGCCGGAGGCGGTCGAATTGCAGAGCCGCGAGCTCGTCGCGCGATGCGGTCTCGATCGGGTCGAGCTCGCCCGGCCGGGGCGTGAGGTCGAGCACGGTCCCTCCCAGCTGAGTGCGGCTAACCCTTGTCGGCGAGCAGCCCGCGCATCACCAGGTCGGCGACCGCGTCGGCGAGACGTCCGGCCGCCAGCCCGCGACCGGGTCGGTACCACTCGGCGATGGAGTTGACCAAACCGAACACCAGCCGGGTGGTCAAGGCCGGGTCGAGGTCGGTGCGGACCGCGCCGTCGCGGCGGGCGTCGGCGACCAGTCGGCCGACGAAGCGGTCGAAGGTCCGCCTGCGGTCGAGCGCCTCCTGTTCGGTCGCGCTGTTGCCCCGCACGCGGAGCAGCAGCGTCACATAGGGCAGCTCGTCGACCAGCACCTCGACGCTGCGGCGTACGACGTGATCGAGCCGGTCGATCGCCGGGCCCTCATGCGCCGCGGGCTCCTCGGTGACCGCGAAGAGCGCGTCCAGCGCCCGGTCGAGCGCCCGTTTCAGCAGCGCCTCCTTGCCGCTCACGTGGTGGTAGATCGACGACTTCGTGATCCCTGCCGCCCTGGCCAGATCCTCCATGCTGGTGCCGTCGTAGCCCCGCTCGGTGAACTCGGCCACCGCGACCGCAAGCAGCGAGTCGGCGGTGTGACGGCGCGATGTTGACGCTGCGGGGGCCATCCGCCCATACTAGGAACCGAACGTTCGGTCGGTAAAGCCCCTTGGAGGTCGGACATGGCCGACGATTCCCAGGCCGCATTCGACGAGCTGGTCGCTGACGACGGCCGGATCGAGCCGCGGGACTGGATGCCCGACGCCTACCGGGCGACGCTGGTCCGCCAGATCGCCCAGCACGCGCACTCCGAGATCATCGGCATGCAGCCGGAAGGCAACTGGATCACCCGGGCGCCGAGCCTCAAGCGCAAGGCGATCCTCATGGCCAAGGTCCAGGACGAGGCCGGCCACGGGCTCTACCTTTACTCGGCCGCGGAGACCCTGGGCGTAGACCGGGCCGAGCTGCTCGACAAGCTCAACTCAGGTCGGCAGCGATACTCCTCGATCTTCAACTACCCCACGCTCACCTGGGCCGACGTCGGCGCGATCGGCTGGCTGGTCGACGGAGCGGCCATCACCAACCAGGTCCCGCTGTGCCGGTGTTCCTACGGCCCCTACGCGCGGGCGATGGTGCGGATCTGCAAGGAGGAGTCCTTCCACCAGCGTCAGGGCTTCGAGATCCTGCTGACCCTGTCCCGCGGTACGCCGGAACAGCACGCGATGGCCCAGGACGCGGTCGACCGGTGGTGGTGGCCGTCGGTGATGATGTTCGGGCCGCCGGATTCCGAATCGACCCACTCCGAACAGTCGATGGCCTGGCGGATCAAGCGCTTCTCCAACGACGACCTACGGCAGAAGTTCATCGACATCTGCGTGCCGCAGGCCGAGGTGCTCGGTCTGACGCTGCCCGATCCGCTGCTGCGCTGGAACGCCGACCGCGGTCACCACGACTTCGGCGAGCCCGACTGGGCCGAGTTCACCGCCGTACTGAAGGGTCAGGGTCCGTGCAACACGCAGCGACTCGCCCACCGGGTCGCCGCCCACACCGACGGTGAATGGGTGCGCGAGGCTGCGGCGGCGTACGCCGACAAGCGCCGGGCGGAGGCGGCGGCATGAGCGAGAGCCGGGACTGGCCGCTGTGGGAGGTCTTCGTCCGCGGCCGGCGCGGTCTGTCACACAACCACGTCGGTTCCCTGCACGCACCCGATGCGGAACTCGCGCTGCGCAACGCCCGCGACGTCTACACCCGCCGGCAGGAGGGCGTGTCGATCTGGGTGGTGCCGGCCGCCGCGATCACGGCGTCGTCGCCGGACGAGCGTGACGCGTTCTTCGATCCCGCCGCGGACAAGATCTACCGGCACCCGACGTTCTACGACATCCCCGACGAGGTGCAGCACCTGTGACAGGGGCCGCGGACGACGTCGCCACCTACGCGCTGCGGCTCGGGGACGACGCGCTCGTCCTCGCCCAGCGGCTGTCGGAGTGGGCCAGCCGCGCACCGGAACTCGAGGAGGACGTCGCGCTGACCAACATCGCGCTCGACCTGCTCGGCCAGGCTCGCACGCTGCTCGGCTACGCCGGCTCGTTCAGCGCCCGTACCGAGGACGACCTCGCCTACCTGCGCGACGAACGCGACTTCCTCAATTGCCAGATGGTGGAACTGCCCAACGGCGACTTCGCCGTCACGATCGCCCGCCAGCTGTGCTTCTCGACCTATCAGCTGCTGCTCTACGACGCGCTCTGCGACTCCGCCGACGACACCCTCGCCGCGATCGCGGCGAAGGCCGCGAAGGAGGTCGCCTACCACCACGATCACGCCGTGCAATGGACCCTGCGCCTCGGCGACGGGACTCCGGAGAGCCACGACCGGATGCGGGCGGGGCTCGAGCTGGTGTGGCCGTTCGTCGACGAGCTCTTCGAGACCGATCCTCTGCTACGGCGCCTCGCGGCCGACGGTGTCGCGGTCGACCCGTCGACGTTCCGGCCCTCGTGGCAGTCGACGGTGGACGACGTGCTGCGGCGCGCGACGCTCGACCGGCCCGAGACCGGGCCGCGGATGACCGGCGGACGCCGCGGCATTCACTCCGAGGCGTTCGGCTATCTGCTCGCCGAGATGCAACATCTGCATCGCGCCCACCCGGGGGCGACGTGGTGACCACTGTCGAGGAGGTCCGCGCCACGGCGAGCGCGGTCCCCGACCCGGAGGTGCCGGTGCTGACCATCGCCGACCTCGGCGTGCTGCGCGATGTCACCTACGACCCGGCGGCGGGCCGCGCCGTCGTCACCATCACGCCCACCTACTCCGGCTGCCCCGCGATGGATGCGATCAGGTCCGACATCGTTACCGCCCTTGCCGGAATCAGCGTCGACGACGTCGAGGTGCGCACGGTGCTGGCGCCGGCGTGGACGACCGACTGGATGAGTGACGCCGGTCGCCGCAAGCTCGCCGATTTCGGCATCGCTCCGCCGCCGGGATCGGTGGGACAGCGCGGTGCGGTCGCCGTCGCACTGTCGGTGCGCTGCCCGCAGTGCGGCTCGCTCGACACCCGTGAGGTCGCGCACTTCGGTTCAACCGCCTGCAAGGCGCTCTTCGTCTGCTCGTCGTGCCGGGAGCCGTTCGACCATTTCAAGGCGCTCTAGTGGCCACGGGTCGCCGTACACCGGTATTTCACAAGCTGACCGTGTCCACTGTGGAGAGACTGACCGACGACGCGGTGACCGTGACGTTCGACGTCCCGCCGGAGTGCCGGGCGGACTTCGACTTCACCGCCGGCCAGCATCTGACGTTGCGGACCGACCTCGACGGCGCGGAGGTACGGCGCAACTACTCGATCTGCGCACCGGCCGGCGGCGGCAAGCTCCGGGTCGCCGTCAAGGCGCTCCCCGGCGGGGCGTTCTCGTCCTACGTGAACGGGACGCTCCGCGCTGGCGACGTGATCGACGTACTCACCCCGACGGGCACGTTCTCGACGCAGCTGGATGAGTCCCACACCAAGCACTACGCCGCGATCGCCGCCGGCAGCGGCATCACGCCCGTGCTCTCGCTGTTGTCGACCATCCTGGCCGCCGAGCCGGAGAGCCGCTTCACCCTGCTCTACGGCAACCGCAACGCCCGCACGGTGATGTTCCTCGACGAGCTGGCCGACCTGAAGGACCGCTATCCCGACCGGCTGCACCTCGTGCACGTCTTCTCCCGTGAGACGCAGGACGTGCCGCTCTTCGAGGGCCGGATCGAGGGTGCAAAACTCGAACGCCTGCTCGACACCCTGCTACCTCCGGGGGACGTCGACGAATGGTTTCTGTGCGGCCCGTTTGCGATGGTCGAGGCGGTCCGTCCGGTGCTGACCGGCCGCGGCGTGGACCCGCACCATGTGCACTTCGAGCTCTTCCACGTCGAGGACGCACCCCCGCCGCCGCGTCGTGCCCCGGACGAGAGCGGCGACCGGCCGACCAGCGAGGTGACCGTGATCCTCGACGGCCGGACGACAAAGGTCCCCGTCGAGCGGGACGGAGACCGGATCCTCGACGCGGTCCTGCGGGTCCGCGGCGACGCGCCGTACGCCTGCAAAGGAGGTGTGTGCGGCACCTGCCGGGCGCAACTCGTCACGGGACAGGTCGAGATGGAGCAGTGCTACGCGCTCGAGGACGACGAGGTCGCAGCCGGGTTCGTGCTGACCTGCCAGTCGCACCCGGTCACGGCCGAGGTGACGCTCGACTACGACCGCTGAACCACCGATCCGTCTACCTGACCGTCAGCCGGGCGTCGATCGCGGCGCCGGCCGGCATGTCACAGAGATCGATCCGCAGCCCGTGGCTGTCGGCATAGGCGCGGGCCAAGTCCACCTCGTCGGCGGTGAGGTTGGTCCAGAGCAGAACCATCGGTCGGCCGATCACGTCGACCTCGATATGGCTGCGGCTACGGAGCGGCCGGCAGGAGCGGGACCGACAGACCTCGACACCGTCGGTCAGGCCATGGGCGCAGGCGGCCAGTGTCACTCGGCCGTTCGGTGATGGGGTCGGGCAGACGGCTATTCGATCGGACATGGATCCCCCCGTGATCGCGATCGACGGGAGGTCGAGCCCAAGCCATGCCGCGCGGACGCCCGCCCGGAAGGACTGCCCCGGAAAGGGCGGCCTGATCGATACTGCTCCTCAATTGTCCCTCTGTTTCTGTATAACGAGCAACCGAACGACAAAGTTCACCGTGTGGTGCAACGGAACTGTTCGGTACCCGCCGTCCGGCTGGTGCAGGGGTGACACTTGGGAGGGTGCCGACATGCCTTCGGAATCCCGTCACGTCAGTGCGCAGGTCGACCGACCCGTCGCCCGTCGCCCTCCTGCACCGAGGCGGCGAGTCCAGGGGTCTCGACCACCGGGTCACGCTGCCTTCCGGTGAGACCGTCTACAACCCGATGCGGGTCATCGCCGACGGCGCCGGCAGCGAGGTGGTGTTCACGCTCCGCCGGGCTCCCGGGGTGAGCGACAAAGAGTTCGAGCGCGACACGACCTTCGTCCAGGCCGACCTGAACGCCCTCAAGAAGGTGCTCGAAGCCCGCTAGAGCGGCGGGTGATCGTGCAGAAACTCGGCGAGGGTCTGCGGGGGGTGCCCGGCAAGGGTGGCCACCGTGTCGCTCACGACGTCCAACTCCCCGGTTCCGACAGCGGCGTAGGACGTCACCCAGCCCTCGATCGCCCAGTCCGGCGCGCCACTGGATGCCCGGGACGCCCGCGCCTGCTCGAGGGTCTCGTCCTCGAACCGCACCGGGCGACCGGAGAACTTCGCGAGTTCGTCGGCCAACTCGGCCATGGATATCGAGACCGGACCGGTGACGTCATAGGTCTGGCCCTCATGCCCACTGGTGGTGAGCACCGCCGCCGCGACGTCGGCGATGTCGTCCCGGCTGACCCAAGCGACCCGGCCGTCGTGCGCCGGACCGCGGATCACGCCGTCCGAGCCGACCCAGGTGGGTGCCAGATCCAGGTAGAGACTCTCCCGGAGAAAAGTGAACTCCGCCCCGGTACCGCGGATGTGCTGTTCGGTCGCGTAGTGGTCGCGGGCGAAGGTAAATGTCGCGTCCGGCGCGGCCCGCAGGAACGACGCGTAGACGATGCGCCGGACGCCGGCCGCCACGATGGCGTCGACGGCGGCGGTGTGCACCCGCACCCGACCCTGCATCTCCCCCACCGGGACGAGGAACACCGTCTCGACGCCGGCCATGGCCCGCCGCATCGCCTCGGTGTCTTCATAGGACGCCTGTGCCACGTCGGCGCCGGGCAGGGACGGCGCGCGGGCCGCGTCGCGGACCACGAGTCGCTGCTCCACGCCGGCCGCCGCCAGCCGGGCCGCGACCCGGCCACCGAGCGCGCCAGTCGCTCCCGTGACCGCGATCGATGGTCCCTGGGTCATCGGTCGAGTCTGCCACGACCTCAGCCGTCCCGGCGGTTGAGGACGGTGCCGGCGGCCGCGACCAGGATCACCGCCCAGCAGACGACCACGCCGTACGCCGTTCCGGTCGACAGGTGCACGGCCGACCGGCCGGCGACCGTTCCGGCGAGGCTCGAGGTCGCACCGGTCGGCAGGTAGGCGAGCACGTGGTGCTGCCACCAGACCGGGAGCACGTAGAGGATCCCGGGCAGAAACGCCACGACGTTGGTGAGCGTGACGCCGACGGAGGTACGCCGGACGAGGAACGCCATGCAGGTGCCCAGAATCGCGATCAGCGCGGTCCCGACGCCGGCTCCGAGGATCGCCGCGAGTACGCCCCCGTCGAAGAAGCCCGGTGTGGGCACGCCGCGGGCGGACATCATCCGCAGGCCGACGGCGACGGCGACCGCGGCGAAGAGGACGCCCGCGACGAGGCCCGCGGGCGCGGCGACGAGCAGTTTCGCGGCGAATGCACGCGACCGCTTCGGCGTCGCGGTGAGCGTCACGTGCATCATGCCGTTCGCGTATTCCGAAGCCACCCCGGTCACCGCCATCGCGGCGACGATGACGTTGGCGTAGGGCATCGCCGACAACGCCGTGGCCACCGGGTCGAACACGTGCTTGGCCGACGGATCGAGCGCCGCAAAGTCACCGCCGGCCGCCGCCGACAGGAGCGCCCCGACGCCGACGGCGAGCAGCGCGGCGAGTCCCAGCAGGGGAAGCATCGCCCGCAGGGTCGAGACCTTCACCCATTCCGAAGAGACGGTGTCGCGGAGGCGCACCCGCGCTGTCCCGATGGCGGCGGTCACAGCGCCACCGCCAGGATCTGCACGGAGAGCTCCAGATGACGACCGGCCAGCCCGCGGTATGCGGTCACACCGAAGTCGGCCCGGTCGATGCGGGTGACCGCACGGGCGGCGAAGGAATACGGCCGGCCGGGCTGGAGCGCGGAACTGTCGATCCGCAGGCTGACCGGGCGTTGGACGTCGCGCACCGTGAGGGTGCCCGCCAGAGTCGTGCCGGCATCGGACCGATCCAGCCGCCCAGAGGTGAACGTCATCACCGGGTGGCGGTCGGCGTCGAGGAGCCGTCGGGAGCGGACGTTGGCGTCGCGCTGGGTGTTGCCGGTGTGGAAGCTCGCGGTGTCGATCTCCACGTCGACCCGGGAGTCGTCGACCGGGTCGGCGACGTCGATCACTCCGTGCCGGATCGCGAAGGTTCCGCGCACCGGGGCGAGTCCGAACAGGTGGCGTCCTGTGAAGCGCACGGTCGACACCTGCGCGTCGATCTCGTAGCGGCCCGGGCGCGGGATCTGCACGGTGCTGCCGGTGGTGGTCGGTGCGGACATGGTGGTCCTTTCGTTTCGTGGCGTGCGCGGCGTCGTCAACGACGTACCGGCGCGCTGCGGTGGGTGGTGGTGTCACTGGTGAGTCGGAGAAACGCCTCGGCGAGGGTTGTGCCGTCGCCGGTCAGGTCGGCGACCGTCGAGTCGGCGACCAGCCGTCCCCGGCCGATCACGACCACGGCTTCCGCGGTCCCCTGCATCTCGTTGAGCAGGTGGCTGGCCACCAGCACGGTCCGGCCCTGCCGGGCGAGGTCTTTGAGCAGGTCGCCCATCCAGGCAATGCCTTCGGGGTCGAGCCCGTTGATCGGCTCGTCGAGGATCAGCGTCGACGGATCCCCGAGCAGCGCGGTCGCCAGACCGAGCCGCTGGTACATGCCGAGGGAGAAGGTCCGGACGCGGTTGCCCGCCACGTCGGAGAGACCGACGACGGTGAGAACCTCGTCCACCCGCCCGCGCGGCAGATGGGCGGCCCGGGCGACCCAGCGCACATGGTCGTACGCCGTCCGGGCACCGTCGGCGGCGCGGGCGTCGAGTAGCGCCCCGACCTCCTGCAACGGCGCCGGCAGGTCGGCGTAGGACTTCCCGTCGACGGTCGCGATGCCGGCGGTCGGTCGGTCCAGGCCCAGGATCATCCGCATCGTGGTCGACTTCCCTGAGCCGTTCGGGCCGAGGAATCCGGTCACGGCACCGGGCCGCACGTCGAAGGACAGGTCGTCGACGGCCACGGTGCCGCCGTACGCCTTGGACAACCGTCGCACCCTGATCACGGGGCCTCCTCGGGCTCGGTCTGCTGACGTGACCTATTCGACGCGGTAGGAGGGGTCGCCCGGCAGGGTGAAAGGGCGGGTTCGGCGGCGACGAAATGCCCGCCCTGCAGGTGGGCGTGCGACTTTCGTAGGGACCTGCGGGCCGAAGGTCTCCTGGTCAGGTCGACCGGCGGCCCCAGGACGTACCTTTACCGGGTGAGCGACGCCCCCGGGAACCCTCGACGCCACGTCCTCTTCGACGTGGCGATCGCGGTCTTCTTCGTGGTCCTCGACACCAGCCTGACGCTGGTCGGTTCGTCGTGGTGGCCGGCGCACCCGGACACGCTCGCCTGGGCATTGCTCGCCCTGCAGGCGGTCGCCTGCTTCTCCCTCGTCGCCCGCCGGCGCTGGCCGATCACGGTGGTCGCGATACTGGCCGCGTTCACCCTGCTGGTGACGCTGCTGATCTGGCCCGTGGGCGCGCTGACCCCACTGCACGACCAGAACGTGTGGGCGCCCTTCGCGACGGTTCTCGCGGCGTACGCGCCGGTGCAGTGCCTGCGCCCCGGCTCGGAGGTCGACCGGCGCCGGGCCTTCATCGCGATCGTCATCCTGACCATCATCGTCGCGCGGCCCTGGCAGCCGTCGATCATCGTCATCACGGTCGGGGTTCTCCGTACCTGCGCCGGACCGCTCCTGGCGATGTACTTCGAGGCGCGCCGGCGGCTGGTCCGCGCGCTGACCGAGCGCGCCGAACGGGCCGAGCGCGAGCGTCACCTGCTCGCCGAGCAGGCACGGGCGGAGGAACGGGCCCGGCTGGCCGGCGAGATGCATGACGTCGTCACACACCGGGTGAGCCTGATGGTGCTGCAGGCCGGTGCGCTGCGGATGAGTACGACCGACGGTGCGACCCGCGAGGCCGCCGAGGAACTCCGCGAGGCCGGCTGCCGGGCGCTGGACGAACTGCGCGACCTCGTCGGCATCCTGCGGACGTCCGACGGCGACGAGGAGCCGGAGGAGTCGCATCCGGCGACGTCGGCGCTCGCCGATCTCGCGGCAGAATCCACCGCCGTGGGCAGTCCGACCGAACTGATCGAGTACGGCGACCCGGGTCTCGCCTCGCCGGTGGTGGGGCGGACGGCGTACCGGATCGTGCGGGAGGCCCTGACCAACGTGCGCAAGCATGCGCCCGGCGCGCAGGTGACCGTGCACGCACATTACGACGCGTCGCAGGTGCGACTCACCGTCCGCAACTCCCCGCCGACCCGGCCGGCCGACGTAGCGCTGGTCGACACCGGTTCCGGAATGGGCATCGCCAATCTCCGCAAGCGGATCGAGCTCGTGCACGGCACGCTCCACGCGGGCCCCGACCCGGCCGGCGGCTTCTGCGTCGAGGCGACGCTGCCCGCCTACGTACCGACCGCTGAGTCGGTGCGCGGCTGATGCCGTCGCCCGCCGGGGTCATCAGCGTGATCGTCGTCGACGATGAGCCGATGGTCTGCGCCCACCTCCGGACGATCCTCGGTTCCGCCGACGACCTGGAGGTGATCGACGAGGCGCACGACGGCGCCGCCGGAGTCGAATCGGTCGTCCGCGGCCGACCCGACGTCGTCCTCATGGACCTGCGGATGCCCGGCGTCGACGGCCTGACCGCGATCGAACGGATCAGCGCACTTCCCGACCCGCCCGCGGTCGTCGCGCTGACGACCTTCGACGCCGACCAGTACGTGCTGCGCGCGCTGCGCGCCGGAGCCGCGGGGTTCCTGGTGAAGTCGACCCCGCCGGAAGATCTGATCGGGTTGGTGCGCGTCGCCGCCGACGGGCACACGGTGCTCTCGCCGTCCGCCGCGCGTCGGCTCGTTGCGGCGTCGACCGACCGGAGCTCCACCCAGCAACGCGCGCAGGATCTGACCCGGTCGTTGACCGAACGGGAGGTCGAGGTGCTCCGCGGCCTCGGCGAGGGGCTGTCCAACGCGCAGATCGCGGGCAAGCTCTTCCTGTCCGAGGCGACCGTCAAGGGATACGTGTCGCGGATGCTGGTCAAGCTCGACTGCGCGAATCGCACCCAGGCCGGACTGCTCGCCCACGACGCAGGAATCGTCGAGCGACTCGGTTAGATTTGAGGCTCCCCATCATCGAGGAGTGACAGGTGCCCGACAACACGGCCGCACGCATCCTGCTCGTGTCGGGAAGCACGCGGTCCGGCTCGACCAACACGGCCGTTCTTCGTACCGCGCCGTCGGTAGCCCCGGACGGCGTGACGACCGATCTCTACGCCGGGCTGGCCGACCTGCCGGCGTTCAACCCCGACGACGACCATCAGCCGCTTCATCCGGCGGTCGCCGACCTCCGCCGCCAGATCGCCGCCGCTGACGCCATCCTGTTCTGCACCCCGGAGTACGCCGGCGCACTGCCCGGCAGCTTCAAGAACCTCCTCGACTGGACCGTCGGCGGTGGGGAGATCTACGGCAAGCCGGTCGCCTGGATCAACGTCTCATCGGTGGCGGCGCCGACCGGCGGTGCCGACGCCCACGAGTCGCTGGCCAAGGTGATGGGCTACATCGGCGTCGACGTCGTGTCGCAGGCCTGCGCCCGGGCACCCATGAGCCGCGACGCCATCGGCGACGACGGCCTGGTGACCGACGCCGACGTACGGGCCCAGCTGGCCGACGTGCTCCGTGCCCTGGCCCACCACGTCCAGCCTTCGGCCCGCACCGCGCGCCCGGCACACACGGGGATGTGACCCGGCGGCCCGGACCAATCCCCATGATCAAGAGGGGATCCGTACGGCGTTTCGCACCGAAATCCCCTCTTGATCATGGGTCTCGGCTCCCGTCCCATGTTTTACGTCAGCGGCCCGGTGACGTCGAGTAACGGCTAACGTCTTCAGAGTGGTCGACGAACTGGCTCGGCGCGGCTTCCTCCGGCTGACCGGCGCTGTCGCGCTCGTCGGCGCCGCCTCCGCCTGCACCAGCGGTGCCCCCACGTCCGCCGGCGGCGCCAGCGCCTCAGCGACCCGGCGTACGGCGGCGAAGGTCAGCAAGAGCGCGGCCACCGCCACGGCCAGCCCGTCGGACGTGACCTCCTCGAGCCCGCCCCCGGCCGACAACGGTGCGCCGGATTGGGCCGCCCTGCAGAAGGGCCTGAAGGGCAAGCTGATCCGGCCCGGGGCGCCGACCTACAACGCCGCCCGGAAGCTGTTCAACCCGCGCTTCGACAACATCCACCCGCAGGCCATCGCCGAGTGCGTGTCGTCGGCCGACGTGGCCGAGTGCGTGCGCTTCGCCAAGCAGGAAAACGTCCCGCTGGCCCTGCGCTCGGGCGGCCACTGCTACGCGGGCTGGTCCTCCGGGCCGGGGTTGGTCCTCGACGTCGGACCGATCCACGGAGTGAAGTACGACGCCGCCACCCGGACCGCCAAGGTCGGAGCCGGCACCCGGCTGATCGACTTCTACTCCGGCCTGGCCGCCCGGGGGGTCGCCGCGCCCGGCGGGTCCTGTCCGTCGGTCGGGATCGCCGGGCTCACCCTCGGCGGCGGCATCGGCGTACTCGGCCGGGCCTGGGGGCTGACCTGCGACAACATCACCGAGGTCGAGATAGTCACCGCGGACGGCCAGATCAGGACCTGCGACGCCAAGCAGCGCGACCCGGGCCTCTTCTGGGCCAGTCAGGGCGGTGCCGGCGGCACGTTCGGGGCGGTCACCGCCTTCACGTTCAAGACCCACAAGGCTCCGCCCGTCCTCACCTGGGTGCTGCACTGGCCGTGGTCGCGGGCCGCCCGCGTCGTCAACGCCTGGCAACACTGGGGGCCGACCGCCCCGGATCCGCTGTGGAGCACCTGCCACCTGTCGTCCAATCCGGGCGCGTCGTCGGCTGTCGTCACCGTCGCCGGGACCTACCTCGGCACCGACACCGCGTCCCTGAACCGGCTCATCGACCGGCTGGTCAGCTCGGTCGGCTCCGAGCCGAGCACCCGCAGCATCGCCTCGCATTCGTTCCTCGCGGCCATGCTCACCGAGGCGGGCTGCGGCAGCGAGAGCGTCGCCGAGTGTCACCTCACCCCGGCCGGCCACGTGCAGCGTCAGGCCTACGCCGCCACTTCCGACTGGGTCGTCAAGCCGATGTCCGGCGCGGGCATCGCCACGCTGGTGCGCGCGGTGCAGCGCCGCCAGGACACCCGCGGCGTCCCCGACGTCAGCATCGCGATGGACGCTTCCGGCGGCCAGATCAACCGCGTACCGGCCACCGCGACGGCCTTCGTGCACCGCGACGCACTCTGCTCGATCCAGTACATCGCCAACTGGTATCCGAACACGACACCGGCGGCGGTCCGATCGGCCAGTGCCTGGCCGCACGCGACCCGGACGTCGATGCAGCACTACGTCAGCGGACAGGCCTACCAGAATTACGTCGACCCGCAGATCACCAATTGGCAGCAGGCGTACTTCGGAAAAAACTATCCGCGGCTGCAGCAGGTGAAGGCGCAGTACGACCCGAAGAACCTGTTCAAGCATCCGCAGGGCGTGACCCCGAGCTGAAGCGGGCGGAACGGGTCGTAGAGTCGTCAAATGGTCGACGGGCATGACGATCCATTCAGCCTCATCGGTGCCGTCGCCCGTTCGTTGAAGACGACGGTCGAGCGGCGGCTCGTCGAGCACGGTGTCTACGCCGGCCAACACGTCATCCTGATGTGTCTGTGGGACCAGGACGGCCTCACCCCCGGTCAGCTTGCGCGGCGGATCGGTCTCGAGACCGCGACGATCACCCGGACCGTGCAACGCATGGAGGCCAACGACCTGGTCTCCCGACGCCCCGACGACACCGACCGCCGGATGGTGCAGGTCTGGCTCACGCCGCGCGGCAAGGCATTGCGTGCGGTGATTCCCCGGATCCTCGCCCAGATCCGGGCCGAGGTCTTCGCCGACCTGTCCGTCCGGGATCAGGCGATGCTCTCCCAGCTGCTCAGCCGCGTGCGGGTGCGCCAGCCGCCGGCCGACTAGACCGGCCGCGTCGCCCCGTCGGGCGGGCCGACCGCAACGAACTTTCCCGCACCACCAGGGATGTCGGCAGGACCAGGTTCTGCGGCGGCGACAGGTCACCGCGGATGCGGGCGAGCAGGAGCTCGGCGGCGCGCCGGCCGATCTCGTAGGTCGGTTGGGTGACGACGGTGAGCGGCGGCCGTAGCGCACTCGCCCAACTGACTTCGTCGAACCCGACCACGGCCAGGTCGTCGGGAATCGAGCGGCCCAGCGACCCGAGCGCCTCGAGGGCACCGATGGTCATCAGGTTGTTCGACACGAAGAGACCGTCAATGTCGTCCCGCTCCAGGAGCCCGACGGTGGCCGCCCGGCCACCGTCGATGCGGAAGTCGGCGTTGACGACGAGGTCGGGGTCGGCGGTCATTCCGGCATCGCGGAGGGCGGCCCGGTAGCCGGCGAGCCGGCGCGCGCCGGTCGTGGTCGTCGTCGGGCCCGCCACGAAGCCGATTCGGCGACACCCCTGGTCGATCAGATGCGCGGTGGCCTCTGCGGCGGCCCGGAAGTTGTTGACGGTCACGCTGTCGATCGGCACACCGCGCAGCCGCCGGTCGATCGTCACCGTCGGGATGTTTCGCTCCGTGAGCACGTCGATACGGGTATGGCTCGTGGACGCGGGCGACAGTACGACGCCGGCCATCTGCTCTGCCGCCGCCACCTCGAAGTAGCGCAGTTCCTTCGCCGGATCCTCATCGGTGTTGGCGAGAACGACCGAATAACCGGCCTCCTGCGCGGTGTCCTCGACACCGCGCACCATCGCGGTGAAGAAGGGGTTGGTGATGTCGGAGATCACCACACCGAGCACGGTCGTCGCCCGGGTACGCAGGCTTCGTGCGGCCCCGTTGGGTCGGTAACCGAGTTCGGACACCGCGGCGAGCACGCGGTCACGCAGCTCGGTGGCCACATCGGTGCGACCGTTCAGCACGCGCGACACCGTCGCCGGCGAGACCTCGGCCCGCGCGGCGACATCCCGGATGGTCATCGTCATCGGTGTCGGCTCCTCGTGATGGCGGCAGTCTACGGCGGGCCGCCAGACGGTCCGAGAACGGTTCTTGACAGCGTCCGGTGCCGCTCCTAGATTCTGCGGCCAGAAAACGATCCACGAAACGTTTTCGCAGACTCCTGGAGGCACCGTATGTCCCGGATCGGCCTGCTCACGATGTCGGACGGGCGGGACTACGTCGCCTCGGACATCGCCGACTTCTGCCGCGATGCGGAGAGCGCGATCGCCGCCGCCCTGGAGAGTGACGGCCACGAGGTCATCCGCGGGAGGGAACCCGTCTCGACCAACGAGCTCGCGACGGCGGAGGCCCGCCGGATCGCCGACCGACGGCCGGACCTCACGATCTTCCACTATCCGGTGTGGGCGTTCCCGCACTTCACGATGCTCGCCGCGGCGGCGACGCCGGGACCCCTCCAGCTGCTCGCCAGCATCGATCCGCAGCAGCCCGGAATGGTCGGCATGCTCGCGGGCGGCGGTGCGCTCGACCAGATCGGCCGCGTGCATTCGCGGGCGTGGGGCGACATCCGGGATCCCGACGTCCACGCGCGCGTCCTGACGCAGGTACGGGCGGCGACGGCGGTGACCGGGCTGCGCGGCTGCACTTTCGGCCGGATCGGCGGCCGCCCGATGGGGATGAACACGGCGGTGGCCAACACCGATCAGTGGATGGAGATCTTCGGCGTCGACGTCGAGGAGATCGACCAGTGGGAGATCGTCCGGCGCTCGGAGAAGGTCGAGCCCTCCCGGGTCGACGCGGCGATCGCCTGGCTGGAGAAGTACTCCGCGGGCGTGCACTACGACGGTCGGCTACTCACCCCGGAGTTGCTCGGCCGGCAGGTGCGCAGCTACTACGCGATGCGCGAGCTCATCGACGAGTGGAACCTCGACTTCTCCGGGATCAAGGGCCAACCGGAGCTGACCACCCACTTCGCCACCATGGACGTCGCCGAGGCGTTCCTCAACGACCCGTACGACTGGGAAGGGCCGAAGCCGACCCACGTCACAGCGACCGAGGCCGACATGGACGGCGCCCTCACGATGCAGATCCTCAAGCTGATCTCCGGCGGCACCCCGGCGCTCTTCGCCGACGTACGCCACTACCACGCCGACCCGGGCGTCTGGGATCTGTGCAACTCGGGCCAGCACGCCACCTGGTACGCGCGGCGCAGCGACGACCCGGCGGAGAACATGAGCGCCGTACACCTCTACCCGGAGGTGTTCTTCTTCCCGGCCGGCGGTGCGTCGATCCATCACCTGGCCGCCCCCGGCGACTGCACCTTCGCCCGGCTCACCCGTCGCGACCACCGTTACCGGATGCACGTCGTCCGCGGGTCGTTCGAGACCTACGACGACGCGACCAACGACGCCATGATGCGCCTCTCCACAGCCGAATGGCCGCACGCCTTCACCCGGCTCGACGTGGACGCCGGCGAATTCCTCGCCGGCTTCGGCGCCAACCACATCCACGCCGTACCCGGCGAATACGTCGAGGAACTCAAGGCGGTCTGCACCATGCTCGACATCGACTACCAGGGAATGGGGAGCGCGATATGAGCCGGCGCCGCGGCATCGTCTGTTCGGTGGCGGCGGCGGTGGCAGCGGCGCTGGCATGCGCCGCGCTGGCGGCGCCCGCCGCCGCCTCGGCGCCGACCGGGGTCACGGTCGCGCCATTCAGCCAGACCAGCAAGCAGGTCGCGGCCGGGCCGTTCACCAAGATCTACGACCCGAGCGTCGGCGAGAGTCAGCCGTGGTACATCAACGACCACACCATCGTGCGGGGCCGCGACGGCACGTGGCACCTGTTCGGTATCACCCACCCGGAGCCGGCCGACCCGGACAACGAGGTCAACTTCGCACACGCCACCGCACCGACATTGCACGGCCCGTGGACGAAGCAGCCGTTCGCGCTGACCGTCGACCCGTCGTTCGGCGAGACCCATCTCTGGGCGCCGTACGTCATGTCGTGGAAGGGCCGCTATTACATGTTCTACGCGGGCGGCGGCGGCAGCACCACGTCGGAGATCAGCGTCGCCACGTCCACCGACCTGTGGCACTGGACCCGCTACCGCTCCGATCCACTGTTCCGGGACGGCTACGACGCCCGCGACCCGTTCATCCTGCGGATCGGCCACAGCTGGGTCATGTATTACACCGCGACGGACCAGCCGACCGGCGGACACCACATCGTCGCCTACCGCACCAGCCGCGACCTGCTGCACTGGGGCAGTAAGCACGTCGCCTACACCGACCCGGCCTCGGGCACCTTCGGCGGCGGGACCGAGTCGCCGTTCGTGGTGCATCATCACGGCCGGTACTACCTCTTCATCGGCCCGCGGCGCGGATACGTCGGCACCGACGTCTTCGCCAGTGGGGACCCACTGCACTTCAGCATCGACCACCTGGTCGGCCACATCGCCGCCCACGCGCTCGAGGTCGTCCGGGACACCGACGGCAGCTGGTGGGTGACCTCGGCCGGCTGGGGACAGGGCGGCGTGTCGCTCGCACCGCTCGACTGGCGGCGCGCCGTCACCACATCCGGGTACGACGTCACCACGTCCCACTACCGCGCCCGTCTGACCACCCACCCCGAGCCGGACCTCACCTCCCTGTCCGTTCCCGACGGCGGGTCCCGGCAGCAGCTTCTCGACTCGGCCTTCCGCGGCACGCTGCCCTACGCCGGCATCGGCGCATTCGGCGACACCGACCGGCCGGGCGTGCCGGTAGCGACCACCGCGGGTACCGACGGAACGATTGCCATGACCGGAATCCCGATCGGCGACGAACCGGTCACCGTCGATTGGACGCTCAAGTTCCGGGACACCGACTTCGACACGTCCTTCGACTGGCACGTCTCGGCGGCGCCCTCGGCCCCCGCGTTCGAGGCCAGCTGGTCACTCGACACGACGCTGCCCCGGCTCGGCGACTCGACGAACCTCGACCAGAACGGTGACGCGCCCGGCTTCGCGCACTGGACCCTCGCCGGCGACGACAGGGTGAGTCTGGTTGCGGCGTACCGCACCGGGTCGGCCTGGAGCGAATCCAATCACTGGTTCGACCCGTCCGACGGGGCGATCTCGTGGCAGCCGCTGTGGAACCCGGTCGGCACGACCTGGGCGCCCGGCGACTACCCGGGCGGCACCTGGCGGATCGGGGTAAGTGAGAAGCCGGCGGACACCGCGTACGCGGACGCGCTGTACGCGGCGGTGAACGCAGGACGCTGACCGCCCGCTGAGCCGTGGCTCTAGGCGTGGAGAGTCGGTATCGTCCCCGATGTGAGCGGCAGCGAGGATTTCGAGAGAGGGTTGCGCATCCGGCGCGAAGTGCTGGGCGACGAATTCGTCGACGCCAACTTGTCCGAATCGGATGAGTTCATGATGACGTTCCAACACCTCGTCACGGAGTTGGCGTGGGGACGTGCATGGAGCGGCACAGCGCTTGACCGTAAGTCGAAGGCGCTGCTGAGCCTTGGCATTCTCGCGGCACTGGGTCGACACCAGGAATTGGCCATCTATGTCCGAGGCGCGCTCGCTAGTGGCGCGACGGTGGCTGAGATCGAGGAAGTACTCGTCCACGTCACCATCTACTGCGGCACGCCTGCCGGCCGTCAGTCCTTCCTGGCCGTTCATGAGGCGCTCAGAACTGCGGGTGTGCTTCCCGCCGAATAGATCGCACCGGCGGGATCGGTCCGCCCGCCCTTCCATCAGCTGTCGACGTATTGCTGAGTAGGCGAGGTGCCTTCGTAGCGGTTGGGCATGTCCAGATACGGGTCGACGGTGTCCTTCGTGACGAACTTCAGACCGGTGTCGGTGTCTGACGGAGCCAGCAGCGTGCCGGACAGCTTGTACATGTAGAGGTACATCGCCGGGATCCAGCCCTGGTAGTAGGGCATCTGGTCGATCGTGAAGTCGAGCACGCCGGCCTTGATGAGCTGCAGCGTCGTCGGCATCAGGTCGTAACCGCCGCCATGCACTCTGCCCTGCAGGCTGTACTTCTTCATGACCAGCCCGAGGCTCTGCGTGCTTCCGGGGTCGACGGCGAACATGCCTTTCACGTCCTCGTTGTCCTGGTAGTAGGCGTCGATCTTCGCCTGCTCGGCGCTGAGCTGGGTCCCGGTTCCGATCGCCGTAGCCTCGATCGGTGCACCGGAGTCCTTGATCGCCTGCATGGCGCCGTCCATCCGGCGCTGCATGGTGTACGAGCCGGGGAGGGCGATGAAGATTGCGACCTTGCCGGACGGGATCAAAGACACGATGCGCTTGCCCATCTCCTGACCTGACCGGAAGAGATCTTGGCCGATGTAGGCAAGGCGGTCGTTCTCAGGGGCGTCGGCGTTGAAGGAAACCACCGGGATGCCCTTGTCGAGCGCCTTCTTGGTGGGGCCGTTGAACGCTTTGCCGTGGACGAGCGACACCGCGATGCCGTCCGCGCCGCTGCTGATCGCGGTATCCATGGCGTCGACCATCTGCGACACGTCTGATACGGCCGAACCGGTCCACTGGTAGGTGCAGTTGGTGATCGTCGTGGCGTCCTGGATGCCGAACTTGGTCGCACGGAAGAGCGCGCTGCCCGTCAAATGGCTGACGAAGACCCACTTCCACTTCGGCGTCAACGGGTAGTCACCGACCGCCTCGCTGCCGGTCCCGCCCGCGGCACTGCTGCTGCAGGCCGCAAGTAGGCCGGCGGCACCGACGGTGAGACCGCCGAGACCGCCCGCCCCGAGTAGCCGGCGGCGTGAGGCCTCTAACGGCGTGCGAACGCGCTCCTCATCGTCGGACATCGGACCCACGCTACTGTGCGCCGCCGCGATGACGGTGTTAGCGGCTACTCCTCGTCCCGGATCTGGGAGAGGTAGCTCCCCCGCCCTTCGGCGAACTTTCCGCCGGTGCGGTATTCGCGGGCGACCATGTCGAGCAGGTCTTCGGCCGACGTCTCGGAGCTCGGCTTGTCGAAGGTGATTTCGCCGTGCTGCAGCAGATTCACCCGGTCGCAGACGTCGAGGACCTGGGTGTAGTTGTGCGCGATGATGATGATCGACAGGTCGCCGCGCTCGCGGAGCATCCGCACGAGGTCGAGGATGATCCCGCCCTCCTTGGCGCCCATCGCGGACAGCGGCTCGTCGAGCAGCAGGATCTTGGCGTTGGAGTAGACCGACCGCGCGACCGCGATCGCCTGCCGCTGACCACCGGAGAGGTTGGCCACCTCGGCATTGACCGACGGGATGCTGATGCCGATGTCGTCGAGATACCGCCGTGCCTGGGTCCGCATCTTCCGGCGGCGCAGGAAGGGGCCGAACGTCGGCTCCTTGTTCAGGTGCAGGTTCATGTAGACCGACAGGGTGTTGACCAGAGCCAGGTCCTGGAACACGGTCTCGATGCCGAGGTCGCGGGCCTGCTTCACCGACTTGAGCACGACCGGTTGCCCGTCGACGTAGAGCTGGCCCTCGTCCGGCTGGTGGAACCCGGTCAGGATCTTGATCAGCGTCGACTTGCCCGCGCCGTTGTCGCCGATCAGGCCGAGCACCTCGCCCTTGCCGACGTGCATGTTGATGTCGCGCAGGGCGGTCACGGTGCCGAAGTGCTTGGCGACGTTTTCGACCCGGATGGCATCGGGGTGGGCAGTCTTCTCCTGTGGAACCGAGGTCACGTCAACCTGCCCTCGCGCCGGTGCGGAATCTCGCCAGCTGCGTGTTGAGCACCATGGCCGCGATGATCGCGATGCCCTCGACGACGATGAAGGTGGTCGAGTTGATGCCCTGCACGTTGAAGCCGTCCTGCAGGATCCCCAGCAGTGCGGCTCCGAAGAAGGCGCCGATGACGGTTCCCGAGCCGCCGAGTAGTGCGGTGCCGCCGATGACCGACGAGGCGACGGCGGCGAACATCAGGTCGTTGCCGCCCGCGTTTGGGTCGAAGTTCTGCGAGATGTGGATGCCTTCCATGATGCCGGCGAATCCACCGAGGGTGGCGGTGAGCACGAAGGCCCGGATCTTGATCGCCCGGACCTTGATGCCGGCCTCGGAGGCGCCGAGGAAGTTGCCGCCGGTCGCGATCGTGTAGGCGCCCCACTTCGTGCTCGTCAGGACGATCTGCATGACGAGCGCGATGCTGATGGCCCAGATGATCTGCGACCACTGCCAGCCGCCGAGCAGGTGCGGGAGGAATCCGTCCTGCGGTGCGGCACGCGGGAAGCTGCCGGACACCTTCAATGTGATGCCGTGGATCAGGTACAGGGTGCCCAGCGTGGTGATGAACGACGGTAACCCGAGGATCACCGTGACCACGCCGTTGAACAATCCGAACGCCGCGGCCACGAGCAGGGCGATGAGCAGCGACGGGAACAGCGGTATCCCGTAGTCGTTCATCGCCATCATGATGAACGGGGTGAGTGCGAAGGTCTGACCCACCGACAGGTCGATCTCGCCGCAGACCAGCAACATCACCTCGCCCGCCGCGATGATCGCGGTGGACGAGGTGAGGTTGGCGATGTTGCCGATGTTGTCCAGGCCGGTGAAGTCCGAGCCCTTCGAGACGGTGAAATAGATGAAAAGGCCGACCGTCACGACGACGACACTGAGCTCGCGGAAGCGCAGCAGACCGCTGAACACGGCCCCTACCCCGGTGTCCCGCCAACTCCCAGACGGTCCACCGGGGCTCGAGCCGTTCGCTTCTTTCGTCTCCGGTGCAGCACTGTCTGCCGGTTGCTGCACAGTCATGTCCTACCGCCGCCCGTCACCGACGCCTCGATCAACTGCTCTTGATGTACTTCTGGGCTGCCGAGTTTCCGACGTACCGGTCCTGAGTCGCGAGATATGGCTCGACCGTGTCCTTGGTGACGAACTTCAGGCCGGTGTTGGTCTCCGCAGGGGTGAGCAACGTCCCCGACAGCTTGTACATGTAGAGGTACATCGCCGGGATCCAGCCCTGGTAGTACGGAAGCTGGTCGATCGTGAAGTCGAGCACGCCCTCCTTGATGAGCTGCAGTGTCGTCGGCAGCAGGTCGTAACCGCCACCGTGCACCTTGCCCTGCAGGCTGTACTTCTTCATGACCTGCCCGACGCCCTGCGTGCTTCCGGCGTCGACGGCGAAGAGGCCCTTGACGCCCTTGTTGCCCTGGTAGTAGGCGTCGATCTTCGCCTGCTCACCGTTGACCTCAGCTCCGGTCGCGATCGCCGTCGCCTTGATCGGCTTGCCGGAGGCCTTGATGGCCTGCATCGCGCCGTCGATACGCGGCTGGATGTTGAGCGAACCGGGGGTCGCGATGAAAAGCGCAACATCGCCGGACGGCACCAGTTGGACGATCCGCTCGCCCATTTTCTGGCCGGACAGGAACAGGTCCTGCCCGATGTAGGCGAGTCGATCGTTCCCGGCGGCGTCGGCGTTGTAGGAAACCACCGGAATGCCCTTGGCGAGCGCCTTCTGCGTGGGCGCGTTGAATGCCTTGGTGTCGATCAGCGACACCGCGATGCCGTCCGCGTTGCTGCTGATCGCGGTATTCATGGCGCTGACCATCTGGGAGACGTCTGAGGTCTCCGACCCGGTCCACTGATAGGTGCAGTTGGTGATCTTCGTAGCATCCTGGATGCCGTACTGCGTCGCCTGGAAGAACGGGTTGGTCGTCACGTGGTTGACGAAGACCCACTTCCACTTCGGCGTCGACGGGTAGTCACCGACCGCCCCGGTGCCACTGCCGCTGCTCGTGCTGCTGCTGCATGCGGCGAGTAGTCCGGCGGCACCCACGGTGAGACCACCGAGGCCCGCCCCTTTCAGCAGCTGGCGGCGTGAAGCCTCTAACCCGGCACGCGCGCGCTCCTGATCCTCGGACATGTGATCCCACCCCTTCTACGCGCCGCCGCGATGACGGTGCCGGCCTCGGAACCGAGTCCTCAGTAGAAGAGAGTATGTCCTTTAGTGGGAGTCCCGTGGTATTTCATGGCCACTTCCACCAAGAAGAAAGTCGAAGTCGGCGCCACGGTCTGCCTGCAAGACGTGCTCTGTATATAACTGTGCGTAGCCGCGCTGGTAAATAGGCTCCGGCGGCGACCATTGTTGACGCCTCCGGTCCAGTTCTTCCTCGTCGACTTCGAGGGTCAGACTCCGGCTCGCGACGTCGAGGGAGATCCAGTCTCCGGAGTGCACGAGCGCGAGTGGGCCGCCCACCGCGGCTTCCGGAGCGATGTGCAGGACGACCGTGCCGAAGCCGGTGCCACTCATCCGGGCGTCGGAGATCCGGACCATGTCGTCGACCCCCTTCTCCGCCACCTTCCGCGGCAGGGGCACGTTGCCGACCTCCGGGAAACCGGGGTAGCCGCGCGGACCGGCGTTGCGCACGACCAGGACGGTCGACTCGTCGACGTCGAGGTCGTCGGAATCGCTGACCGCGTGGTAGTCCTCGACGGTGTCGAAGACCAGCGCCTTGCCACGGTGCTTGAGCAGGTGCGGGGACGCCGCGGACTGCTTGATGACCGCGCCGTTCGGGCAAAGGTTGCCGCGCAGGATCGCCGTACCGGTGTCGGCGGGCTGGAAGGGGTCGTCGACGGTCCGGATGACCTCGCGGTTCCAGCACTCCGCATCGGCGACGTTGTCCCCGATGGACCGGCCGGTGACGGTGAGTGCGTCGCGGTTGAGCTGGTCACTGAGCTCGCGCATCACGACCGGCAGACCACCGGCGTAGTAGAAGTCCTCCATCAGGAATCGCCCGGAGGGCATCAGGTCGACCAGCGTCGGCACAGACCGGGCCAGTTCCTCGAAGTCGTCGAGCCCGAGGGGTACGCCGAGCCGCCCGGCCATGGCGATCAGGTGGACCACCGCGTTGGTGGAGCCGCCGATCGCGGCGTTGACGCGGATCGCGTTCTCGAACGCCTCCCGGGTGAGGATCTTGCTGATCCGCAGGTCCTCGCGGGCCATCTGCACGATCCGCTGGCCGCTGGCCTGCGACACGACGTAGCGCCGGGCGTCGACGGCCGGGATCGCCGCCGATCCGGTCAGCTGCATCCCGAGCGCCTCGGCCATGCTGGCCATCGTGGAGGCGGTGCCCATCGTCATGCAGTGCCCACGGCTGCGGGACTGGCAAGACTCGGCCGCGAGGAAGTCGTCCTGCGTCATACGGCCGGCGTTGACCTCCTGCTCGAACCGCCACACGGCGGTGCCCGAGCCGATGTCCTTGCCGCGGAACTTGCCGTTGAGCATCGGCCCGCCGGTCACCATGAT
The DNA here is from genome assembly GCA_036497565.1 of Mycobacteriales bacterium. Taxonomy (NCBI): domain Bacteria; kingdom Bacillati; phylum Actinomycetota; class Actinomycetes; order Mycobacteriales; species Mycobacteriales bacterium. The sequence goes on along the minus strand of DASXJE010000132.1, from coordinate 2,381 downwards.
CGCCGGGATGTCGGCGCTGGCGGCGCCCATGAGCATCGCCGGCGTCGTCTTGTCACACCCCGAGAGCAGGACCACGGCGTCGACCGGGTTGGCCCGGATCTGCTCCTCCACCTCCATCGACATCAGGTTGCGGAAGAGCATCGTGGTCGGCCGCATGATCGACTCGCCCAGCGACATGGTGGGAAACTCGAGCGGGAACCCGCCGGCCTGCCAGACGCCCCGCTTCACGGCGTCGGCGACGTCGCGCAGGTGGGCGTTGCAGGGGGCGAGCTCGGACCAGCTGTTGGCGATGCCGATGACCGGCCTGCCGTCGAAGACCTCGGGTGTAAAGCCCTGGTTGCGCATCCACGAGCGGTGGATGAATCCGGACCGTCCCCGGCCGCCGAACCAGCCCTGGCTGCGCATCGGCTGCTCCGCGCCGTCCGGCGTCGACGTCGTGTCGGTCATGAACTGGCCACCGCCTTGGGGTAGTAACGCTGCAGGATCGCCAGGCCGATCGCGGCCCGGCGGACCCGTTCGCGGGCTGTCGCGACCACGACCGGTCGCAGGTGCTCACCGGACGGGTAGATCCCCGGCGAGTTACGCACGGTGAACTTCAGGTGCACCGGTGCGGCCACCCGGACGAGGTCCGGGATCTCGTAATGACGCACCGTGCCACCGAAGTCGTCCGCTCCTTCGACGTACACATCGAGCGGTACGTCGACGGCCTGCCGGATCGCCGCGATCTGGGCGAGCGAGAGGTCGATGGGCAGGTTGATGGTCGTCGCGCCGAGGTCCGCAAGGACCCGGGCGGTCGCGGGGTTGGCGGCCGGGAGCGACACGGACACCTTGAGGACGAGGTCTGCGGGCAGCTCGCCGTCGGCCTTCATCTTGCCGAGGACCCACAGCTGGCCGATGTCGGCGACGAGGACGCTGCGCAGGCCGAGATCACAGCCGTGCCGGACGTCCTCGATGCCGTAGACGAGTTGGTCGGCGCCGCGCAGACTGGCGCCCACTCCGCGCCCGGACGACGTGGTCGCCTGGACGCCGACGTCCCACGACCCGCGCGGCCCGGTGAACAGGCAGATCTCCACGTCGTGCTGCGAACCGAGGTCCAGCATCCGGGTGATCTCGGCGTCGGTCTGCAGCATGATCCCGCTGCCCTGGCTAATCCGGTGGACCCTGATCCCGTACTCCTCGGCGGCGCCGAGCACCGCCTGCAGCGCGTCCGGGCCCTCGACGCTGGGGATCTCGAGGCGGTACTGCGCGCCGTCGGGGAACCGCTTGGCCGAGTCAGGCAGCCCGCCGGCGTCGCGATCGGGCAGACCCAGCCGGGTCAGGTAGCTGCGGGTCTGGTCCATGCAAGCTCCGGAGACGACGGGTCATCATCAGACGTCCGAGGAATCTACCCCCTGGCCGCGGCGGCTGAAGACGTGGCGGTAGGTCTTCGGTGACACGCTCGTGACCCGGGCGAAGTGCACCCGGAGGTTGGCCGCCGTCCCGAAGCCGGTGCGTTCCGCGATCCGCTCGACGGGTTCGTCGGTCGACTCGAGCAGTTGCTGGGCGAGGCGGACCCGCTGCTGGAGGAGCCAGTGCAGCGGCGTGGTCCCGGTGGCGTCGCGGAACCGGCGGGCGAACGTGCGTGGGCTCTGGTGCACCCGGCGGGCGAGGTCGGCGACCGTGAGCGGCTCGTCGAGATGCGCGACCGCCCAGTCCAGCAGCGGGGCGAGGCCGGTGTCGGCGCGCGGCGGCGGGAGCGGCAGTTCGACGTACTGCGACTGCCCGCCCTCCCGGTGGGCGGGGATCACCATGCGGCGGGCGATGGTGTTGGCCACCGCGGCGCCGAAGTCCCTCCGGACGATGTGCAGGCACAGATCGATCCCGGCCGAGGTGCCCGCCGAGGTCAGGACGTCGCCGTCGTCGACGTAGAGCACGTCCGGGTCGAGGCGCACCTCGGGATAGCGGTTGGCGAAGTCGAAGGCGTTCATCCAATGGGTGGTCGCCGGCCGTCCGTCGAGCAGCCCGGCCGCCGCCAGCAGATAGGCACCGGTGCAGATCGACGCGATCCGGGCGCCGCGCCGGTGTGCCTCGCGGAGTGCGTCGAGGACGTCGGGCGACGGGGCGATCCCAAACGCCCGGTCGCAGGCCGGCACGACGACCGTGTCGGCGTCGACCAGGTCGTCGAGCCCGTACGGGGTGTCGACGATCAGGCCGGCGTGGGTGCGGGGTCGGGGTGGGCCGGTGGCACAGAGCCGGAAGTCGTACCACGGCGCGACGATGTCGGAGCGGTCGATCCCGAAGACCTCGGTCGGGACGGCCAGTTCGAAGTCGAACAACCCGTCGGTGACGAGGACCGCGATCCGGTGCGCCCCGGCGTTCGTGGGCATGGCAGCAATCTATCG
>DASXJE010000131.1 GCA_036497565.1 Mycobacteriales bacterium | reverse complement strand
TGTTCACCAAGGTGGCGGAGCGCCTGCTGTAGCGGTCCGTCAGGCCGGATAGCTGGAAGCTCGGCCAGCGCTTCATCGATGGCGGGCCCGAGCGTGGTAGCGGCGGAGAGCTCGGTGAAGCCGCGGCCGAACCACTTGTCGTATGGCCGATAATGCCGCTCCTGGAGGTAGCACATTTCCATGATGAGGCGGCACAGTCGGCTGGTGAGGATTCGTGCACCTCGGTGATCGTCGATCTCAATCGCCCGGGCAAGCAGTGGTTCGGTGTTGCCGATCAGATGCCACTGGCTGGCTACGATCCAGCGCCAGATATCGAGCGGATACCACTGGTAGGTCTTGCGGAGCCGGGTCAGCTCGTTGGTGTCGTCGTGAAAGACTTCGCCGGCCGTCAGCTGGAGCAGGTGTTGCTGCGGAGTGGCCAGCCATGCCGCCGTGTCGGGATCGGTGGACGGGATCGTCGGAAGGTTTTGCTTCAGCCAAGCCTCTGCGGTGTCGACCTCGATGTGGCTGGCGACCTGACCGTCGGCCAGGGAGTACCAGCGGGTCGGATACCCCCGATAGGTCTCGGGCAGAGCCGCCTCGATTGCCTGCCGGACGGGATCGATCTCGGTGGGCCCGACCAGGATCTGGACCCGTGGCCCCCATTCGTGGTCGGTTGAGCGCGAAGTGTCGTAACCAAGGACCTCCGAACCCTCTCCGATCAGGCAGGCCGTGTGCGAAACGTTCACCACAGGGGCCACGACATCCGCGTAGAACGTCCCGGCCAGGTCCAGACCTTTCACCGAAGACATCGATCGAGGCTACCCGTGCAGCCGGCGGACAGAGGTGAGAGATCAATTAGGAGAATGGTCGCGTCGGTGGCGTAGGCGGGGCAGGCTAGGTCGCGGTGGCTATATGCCGACGCGTAGCGCCAGGTGGCGTCTCACTCGGTACGGAGGCTCGCAATGGTTGACGAGGCGGTTTCCCGACGGTCAGGTGGGGAGGGTGACCGCACCGACCAAGAGGACGCCTCCGCCACCGGAATGGTCAGCTTCGACGACACGACCGCCCGCACGATCGCGGCCGTGTACACCACCGCCGACATGGTTGAGCAACGGCGCGCAGTACTCGATCTACTGGACCCGCAACCCGGTGAGGACGTTCTCGACGTCGGCTCCGGACCTGGCTACCTTGCCCGCGAGATCGCGCAACGGGTCGGGCCGCGCGGCGCGGTGCATGGTGTCGATCCGAGCGAGAGCATGCTGGCGACCGCGGTCCGACTGAGGGCCGGCGAGCACCCCGCGGCCGTCCGGTTCTGCGTCGGCGACGCATTGGCCCTACCGTTTCCGGACGGCTCGTTCGATGCCGTCACCGCGACCCAGGTGTACGAGTACGTCGCAGACATGCCGGCCGCGCTCGCCGAGGCCCGTCGAGTACTGCGGCCGGGCGGCCGGCTGTTGATCCTTGACACCGATTGGGATTCGTTGGTCTGGCACTCGACCGACCCGGCTCGGATGCGGCACGTGCTCGCCGCGTGGGATGAGCACCTCGCCGACCCGCACCTGCCCCGCCGGCTCGGCCGGCTGCTCACCGACGCGGGCTTCACCGTGGCGCGCCGGTACCTGCACCCGGTGCTCAATGCCGGCTACGACCCGAACACCCTCAGCGCCGGCGTGATCGCTCTTGCCGCCAACTTCGTGCCCGGACGGGCCGGAGTCACCAACGAGGAGATGGCGGCGTGGCGGGCGGATCTCCTCGGGCTCGGCCCGGACTACTTCTTCAGCCTCAACCGCTACCTGTTTCTCGCCATCAGGTAGCCGCACCGCGGGGAGAAGAAAGTTCACGAGCGGATATTGCTTCTAAACCAGTTTAGTGGGAGCGTCTCGCGAGCACTCGGACGGGCAGCGCCCCGCCGGGCGCTTGCAAGTCTCAGCTGCCCAAGTGGAGGTCAAGCGTGCGCTACGGCTGGTCGGCTCCAACACGCAAAACGAGGACGGCCATCGCCGGTCTGGTGGGTCTGGTTCTGACGCTGGGTCTGGGGACTGCTCCGGCGTCCGGCGAGCCAGCCACCGCGGCACCGAGCCACCTGACCAACCTGGCGCATCTCAACTTCCTGACCAGCACGGTCAATCCGCCGACAGCGGCAGGACACGCGACCTACCGACAGGACCAGGACCCCGGCATCGGCGTGCTGTGGGTGTACGCCAACCACCAGTCCGACGGCAGTTACACCCGGGTCGGCGGCGGCGACTACGACGCCGCGACAAACACGTACGGGCAGGGTGCCTTCGATGCCGACGACATCAGCAGGGCGGCGGTGGCGTACCTCAACGCCTGGCAGCAGTTCGGCGACGACCAAGCACGTCAACATGCCTACCAACTGCTGCGCGGCCTGACCTACCTGCAGACCGACTCCGGGCCGAACGCCGGCAACGTCGTGCTGTGGATGCAGCCGGACGGCACGCTGAATACCACCCCGACACCGCCGGACGACCCGAACCCGTCGGACTCGGGCTCGTCGTTCTGGCTCGGCCGCACCATCTGGGCACTCGGCACCGGCTACGCCGCCTTCGAGCACAGCGACCCGCACTTCGCCGCCTTCCTCCGCGCCCGGCTCCAGCTGGCTCTGAGCGCCGTGGAGCGGCAGGACCTGACGAACTACGGCAAGTGGCACGTCGTCGACGGGCTCCGCTGGCCGTCCTGGCTCATCGGGGGTGGTGCCGATATCAGCTCGGAGGCCACCTACGGCCTGCTCGACTACGTCCAGGCGACTGGTGACGAACGTGCCCGCCGCGACCTCACCCGGCTCGAAGACGGTATCGCCGCGATGCGGACGACGGGCTGGCCGAGCGGAGCACTGATGCCGTCATCAGATTCTCGGTCCCTGTGGCATTCCTGGGCCGCCGAGATGGCCGGCTCCCTCGCGACCGCCGGCGGTGCCTTGGGCAGGGCCGACTGGGTCCGAGCAGCAGTCGGGGAGACAGCGACCTTCACCCCGCATCTCATTGCGCAGGGTGGCCCGGACAACGAGTGGCTGCCGGCGCCCATCTACCGGGACCAGATCGCGTACGGCGCTGATGTGACCCTACGGAACCTTTTGGCCACGGCCAGGGCGACGCACAGCGCCTCGTTCCGCCAGCTCGCGGGGCTCGCCGCCAGTTGGTACTTCGGAAACAACCCGGCCGGAACCCCCATGTACGACCCGGCCACCGGCGTGACGTACGACGGAGTGAGCGCCGACGGGCAGGTCAACCTCAACTCGGGCGCCGAGTCGACCATCCACGGCGTGATGTCGATGCTGGCGCTCGACGCCGCTCCCGATGTCGCGGCCCGGGCCCACCAGGCGACCGTCACCGGTCGAGTGACCTGGACCTATGCCGAGGCCGAGTCGGGCCGGCTGTCCGGCCAGGCGGACGTGGTCACTCCCGCGGATCCCTGGACCGGCGAGAGCCAATGGAGCGGCGGGCAGTACGTACAGCTCGGCACCGGCGGACAGGTCGCGATCCCGGTCCGGGCACCGGTCGACGATCAGTACCAGGTGATGCCGGTGTTCGACCGGCAGATCGCTCCGCTCGCAGCAGTGGGTACTCGGCTCTCCGTCGGCGGCGTTCCCGCGGGAGTGCAGGAGCAGGGCGGTGCCGGGCCGCAGGGGACCAGCAGCGTCCCCGGTTACCTCGACGTCGGGCAGCGCCCCACCTCGCGGGCGGTGCCCGCGGGCGACACCACGATCACCGCGGAGTACACGGGAGACGGCCGACCGGCCCGGCTCGACGGTGTGCTCCTGCAGCCGGACATCGAATGGGTGACGCTCGGTGGACCCGCCGGGGGTCAGGCCCTGTTGCGCAGTTTCGCGAGCCAACTGCGCCACCACGTCATTCACCTGGGCAGCGGCCCCGTCACCGCGTATTCGTACGACGCGACGGGACGGCTTGTCACGACGACGAAGGGCGGGCAGGGCAGCGTCGACGCGCCAGTGATCGCGGGCGGTTTCACCATCGTGGCCACGAACTGAGGCCCGGTGCGGGGAGTTGGCGGTGGTAGAGCGGACCCGGCCGACGATCTCCGAAGTCGCGCGGGTTGCCGGGGTGTCGAAGGGAGCTGTGTCGTTCGCTCTCAACGGTCGCCCTGGAGTGGCCGAGGAGACCCGCAACCGGATTCTGGAGGCCGCCGAAGACCTGGGCTGGACTCCGAGCCACCGGGCTCGTGCCCTGTCGACCTCCCGCGCGTACGCCGTCGGGTTGGTCATCGCGCGGCCACCCGAGACGCTCCGCGCCGATCCGTTCTTCATCAACTTCATCGCCGGCGTCGAACGGGTGCTCACCGATCGCGGGCAGGCACTCGTCCTGCAGGTCACACCGAGCCAACGGGCAGAAGAGGACAGCTATCGACGGCTGGCCGCCGACGGGCGGGTGGACGGATTGTTCCTCCTCGACCTGCGCATCGCTGACAACCGCATCGCCCTGCTCCGGGACTCGCACGTACCAGTCGTGACACTCGGCAGGCCCGACGTGTCCAGTCCGTTCCCGGCTGTCCTCGTCGATGACCGGTCGGCAACCACCGCGATCATGACGCACCTCCTGGAACTGGGACACGAACACATCGCTCACGTGGCGGGTCCGAGCAACTTCCTCCACGCCGTTACCCGGCGCGCCGCCTGGGAGGCCGCGCTGACAGCCGCCGCACTGCCCCCCGGCACCTGCGTGGTGTCCGACTTCTCGGCCGCCGGCGGTGCAGACGCCACCCGTGTGCTCCTGGACGGCGACAATCCGCCGACGGCCATCGTGTACGCCAACGACGTCATGGCCATCGCCGGGCTGACCGTGGCCCGCGAGTACGGCATCGATGTGCCGGGGGAACTGTCGATCACCGGCTTCGACGACACCGAACTGGCCGCACATGTCAGCCCCGCCCTGACCAGCGTGCGGAGCGATCCGTTCGGTTGGGGTCGCGCCGCAGCCCGCACGCTGCTCGACCTCATCGACGGGAATCACGCTGCGGACGTGCAGATGCCGCCCGCCCGGCTGATGATCCGCGCTTCCACAGCGCGCCGCGAACCGTTCAGCGTCGAAGACCGGTGAGTACTCGTGGACCGATCCGGGTCAACCCCGTCCTCACGCACCGACCTAACCTCTGCCCGACGCCGCCGGAACTCCGCTCGTATTGCGGCGATGCCGAGGCTGACGCTTCGACCCAACCCGCACCCCTCCGATCACCTGGCCGCCGGCCGCTCGCGTCCGCGCTCCCACGTAGAGACTGCGCAGCGCCTGTACGCGAAGGGACGCGTCGCGAGCCGTGAGGAGCGGCAGACCGGCCTCGCCGAAGGTGCGCTCCACCGTCGTCCGGGCACGCCCGCGCATCGACCACGGCGTGACCGAAGTCCCTCCTCGGATGGCCGACCAGATCGCCCGGCGATCATTCTCACTGAGTCCGCCCCAGAACCCGTACTGCTCTCCGTGGGTGAGCGCATGGGCGGCGCAGACGACCTGGACAGGGCATTCCTCACACACCTTGCCCGCTATGGCAAGCGCCTGGGCGTCATCACCGACCGGATAGAAGATCTCGCTCGACATTCCGTTGCATCGCGCATGGTTCATCCACACGGACGTACCCGTTAGCACGACGGCCCAGCCCCTGGGAGTCCTTGCAGTTCGCGACGTATCGACACCTCGACTGTCCCTTCGTGGGTGATTGGCAGATGATCGCCGAAACCCCGGGGGCAGATCCTCGTCCTGGCGGTGCGAATTACGCGCAGGTGGCTCACCATCCAGGAGCAACTCTCGTACCGGCCCTCCGGGACGTCAGCAGTGCTCTGCCGAGCGGTCGCGGACCGGCGCGGAAAGATCTTCGAATTCGCGCTTCAGGCGGTTGTCATCGCCTGGCGATGGGTGCAGCCTGCAATTGTCCGGCTGCGGAGAATGGTTCGCCCGCTTGAGGAGCGACCGCATGATTATTCCCGACGACACTGGCGTATACGTCGTTGCGCCATCGCGTAACGGCCGCACCGTCCACCTGAGCGGCTCTTGCAAGGACGCCTTTACTGCGGCCTGGAATTTCCTTGGGAAGGACATATGAGCCATTTTCTGACAACGACCAATAGCCGATCATGCTACTTGCCTATCGAGCGAGATGGCAGTCGCCCAAAATGGATTGTCATCGGCCGCGCGAGCATGTCACTCCGTGCTCATCGGTGGTAGCTAAAGCGTGAAAAGCACTCATTCCTACTCTCCGGCCCATGTGGCTAGCCGGTTCAGTCTATTTGCGTTGACGACGTTGATGTTCGACGGTCGCGACGAAGAGGCGATTCTGCAACTCGTCGTCGCGGCGACACCTTCGTTGGGTCCGTTCCGGGTAGCCGCTGCACTTCGCCGGGACGAGGGCGCCGGACTTCGGCAGATCGCCGGCCGCTACGGCGACCACATCCTGGTGGCCAGGCTGGAGGATCTCGGTGGCGAAGACGGGCCGGTACCGGTGCTTGACGGCTTCGGGTGGACCCGGGCGCTCGCCCTTCACGGGGCGGATGGCAACAACGGCTACCTCGTCCTCGCCGCCGACTCCGAGCCGACCCAGTCCGACCTCTACCTGTTAAAAGCGCTGGCGCAGCAGGCGACGGCCGCAATGACGATGGCTCGCCTGCGACGGCGGGAGCGGGAACAGGCCGAGAGCCTCCGATCCCTGACCTACCAGCTGCAGGCGTCGGTCGCGACCCTGCAACGGCACGCCACCATCCAGGACACGCTGACCGACGCGGCGGCCGTTGGGGGGGAACAGGCGATTGTGGAAGCGATGCGTGAGTTGACCGGGTTCGCGGTGGTCGTGGTCGACCAGTTCGGGAATGTGCGGGCCCGATCGTCCGGGTCGGGTACGGCGAATGAGAGGGCGGAAGAGGGTGGTTCGGAGGATCGGGTGCGGGTGTTGGAACGGGCACGACGGGAGCCGGGGCCAGCGCGTACGGCGGGCCGGTTGCTGACGGTGTTGCAGCCGGGCGGGCGGTTGATGGGGGCATTGGCGTTGGTCGATCCGCGGGGGGTGGCCGGCGACGAGGAGATCTTCGCGTTGGTGCATGCGGGGACGTTGCTGGCCACGGAGTTGATCCATCAACGGGAGTTGGCGGAGGTCGAGCTGCGAATGCGGCGGGACCTGATCGAGGAGTTGATGACCGGGACCACCGATCCGGGGATCTTCACCCGGGCCGAAGCGCTGGGGCATGATCTGCGGCCCGCGCACCGGGTCGTTCTGGTCGGCTGGGAGGGTGGGGCGGCGGTCGACCGCCGGGCCGGGATACGGGCGGTTGAACGGGCCGCGGCCGGCCTGCGGCTGTCCGCCATGGTGGGCTGGCATTCCGGGGCGGTGGTGCTGCTCACCCACCAGCCCGACGCCCGGCTGACCGCCGACCACTGGGGGGGCCTGCACCGGGCGGTGTCCGGGCAGTTGACGGCGGCTGCTGTGTCGATCGGGGTCAGCGGTCTGGCCGAGCACCCCGAGTCGTTCGACCGCTCCTTCCAGGAAGCGAACCAGGCGCTGGCGACCCGCCGCCGGTCCCGCACCCCCGACGGCGCCACGGCCTTCGACGAACTCGGCATTCACCGGCTACTCACGAGCCGCGACCCCTACCGGGAAGCCACTAACTTCGCCCGCGACTGGCTCGGCGACCTCCTCGACTACGACACCGAACACCACGCCGAACTGGTCACCACCCTGGCGATCTACCTCGACTGCGGCGGCAACTACGACGGCACCTCCCACGCCCTGAACATCCACCGCAGCACCCTGCGCTACCGGCTCCGCCGCATACGCGAGATCAGCAACCACGACCTCACCGACGTCAACACCCGGCTCAACCTCCACCTCGCCGCCCGAACTTGGACCATCCTCCAAGGGACCGGCGCGACCGTGAGCGGGCCCTACGCGTCGATGCACTAGGGCTACGACCCGCACCGGTGACCGGCCGCCGCAGCGCTCGGTCACCGTGGTGCCGGTGCTGGGTCGGACTTGGCCGGCCCGTATCTGTGCTGCGGCAGCTCTCGCACCTGGTCTTCGTCGACGGCCTCGTGAAGCGCGGCGACGAATCGCCCCGGCCCCCAGTAGCGCGCTCCTACTCGGTCCGCCAGGTCGTCACGGCGGAGCGTCCCGCCCCGCCTGAGCTCGACGATGATCATCTCGATCTCTCGGTCGAGGTCCTGTTCCGCGGTGGGAGCCCAACGGCTGGCCGTGCCGAGCATGCCGGGCGAGTACAACGAAGCACCCGGACCAGGACGGAGCCGCCGCAAGCCGTGCCGATCTCGCGCCTGCTGGCGGGATCTCCGCCGGCGGATTCTCGTATCCCGTTCGCGCGCCTGACGGACGCTCTCGGTGGACCCGGTCGAGGTTTGCTGTGCAGGCTCCGCCGGCGCCGGTTCACCCCGGGCAGTTCGTTCGGCATCGGCGACCGTGATCGGCTTGGCGATGTTCTCCAACGACACACCCTCGGCCCGCACCCCGAATGCGAGCTCGGCGATTCCGCCGAGCGCCATGACTCCGGCTCCGACGAAGAACCCGATCGCCACCAGATTCAGGTGGCCGCTACCGATGAGGTTCCCGAACAACAGCGGTCCGGCGATCCCGCCAACAGCTGTTCCCACCGCGTAAAAGAAGGCGATGGCCAGGGCCCGGGTCTCCATCGGGAAGATCTCGCTGACCGTCAGGTACGCCGAACTTGCGCCGGCTGACGCCAGGAAGAAGATCGCGACGACCGCCACCATGAACGACACGCTGGTCAGACTTTGGCCGAGCATCAACACGGCGAGCACCACCGTAAGAGCCGCCGAACCAAGGTAGGTCCCAGAGATCATCGGAATGCGCCCGACCGTGTCGAACAGTCGCCCGAGCAGCAAGGGTCCCAGGAAGTTGCTCGCCGCGAAGATGATGACGTAGTAGGGCACAGCCCCTGATGACACACCGAAGTACCCGTGGAGAAGGGTGCCAAGGTCGAAGGTTACTGCGTTGTAGAGGAAGGCCTGACCAATGAACAACGCCAACCCCAGCACGGTCCGCTTGGGATAGTAGCGGAGCGCGATCTTCGCGATTTCCCGGAACGGAATCGCTGACCGTTGGCGCACCGTGATCTCGCCGTTCGGCTCGGATAACTGCTGCCCCGTCTCTGTACGCACCTGGTTTTCGATCGCCTCGACGATACGTTCGGCCTCCTTCTCACGGCCGTGGATGAACAACCAGCGCGGGCTCTCCGGCACTCCCCGACGGACGTACAGGATCCCCATCCCCAACAACGCTCCGAGCGCGAAGCACAGTCGCCAGCCGATGTTCAGCGCAAAGAGTGCTGTGTCCAGCAACCAGAGCGAGACGAACCCACCGAGCGCGGCGCCGACCCAGTAACTGCCGTTGATCGTGACGTCGACCTGGCCACGGTTGCGCGCCGGAATCAACTCGTCGATGGCTGAGTTGATCGCCGCGTATTCGCCGCCGATTCCCAAGCCGGTGAAGAACCGACACAGAAAGAAGTACCAGGGCGTCACCGCGAACGCGGTGGCAACCGTGGCCAGGATATAGACCGCGAGCGTGATGATCATCAGCTTCTTGCGCCCATGGCGGTCGGTGAGCTGACCGAAGAGCAATGCGCCCACACAGGCACCCGCGACGTATATCGCGGCAGCGGTTCCGATCGAGGTGGCGGTCAGGTGGATGCCGCTACCCTTCTCGGTCAACCGCGAGCCGATCGACCCGACGATGGTGACTTCGAGACCGTCGAGAATCCAAACCATTCCCAGGCCGAGGACGATCCGCCAATGGAATCGTGACCACGGCAGTCGGTCCAGACGTGCAGGGATCTTCGTACGAATGGTGCCGAGGCGGGCGTCGGTGACCACCGTCGACGCCTCCTTTCGTCCGTCCTCCCCGCGGCCCGGGTCGCCCATCTATCAGGTGCGCCACACCATGCCGGGATCGCCTGGTGATCTCTTCACCCCACGGGTGCCAACCCTGGCTCACCCGGCAGACCTCCCAGGGCGAGTGACGCCGACGGCGCCGCACAGTCGAACTGCAGCGGTGCAGCCGTCCGGCCGCTTCGGGGCCTTTGTGCGAGATGGTGCGATCGGCTCTCGGCGAGTGCTCGACGGTATTCATCGCCGTGGAACAATGTGTCCGCGTACACCAATCCGGAACGTCGAATACGAACCCCCGAAGGAGATCGCAGATCGGGTGAACGAAGTGGTGCGGGTCTTTCTCGTCAGCGATCCCGACCTGCCGGCGGAGCTGGCAAGTCGGCTCGCCAATGAGCTACCCGAGCTGCTGGCACGACGGCTGTCCGCTGATGTCGAATGGCGGGTGCGCACCGTCACCGCGCCCCTCGTCGGCGACGAACAACTCGACGTCACCGACCTGGTGGATGTCGTCGCGGAGCAGATGCCGGCCGAGGAATGGGATGTCGGTGTGTTCCTCACCGACCTACCACGGCGATCGGGACTGCGTCCGGTCGCGGCCGAGATCGACAACAAGCACCGGCTTGCGCTCGTCTCCATCCCGACGCTGGGCGTTTGGCGGCTGTATCGCAACGTCCGGGAAGCGGTCGTCGGACTAGTCGCCGAGCTGACCGTCTCGGACGACGGACCGAGTCCGGCACTTCGGCGGCGCAGGTCGTTATCAGCGCAATTCCTCCCGGCAGCGGACGGCGAGCAACGCGGGATACGGCTGGTCGGATCTCCGCTGCTGGGCACGACCCGGATGGTGGCGGGGATGGTCCGCGCCAACCAACCGTGGCGGCTTTTCCTTGGCCTGTCGCGGTCGCTGGTCGGTGTATTCGCGACGGCTGCCTACGGGCTGATCAACGACACGGCCTGGCAACTCGGTGCCGCGCTCGGAGGGTTACGTCAGGTCCTTCTCGCGGTCATCTCGGTGGGCGTCCTCGTGGCGTGGCTGATCATCGACCACGAGCTGTGGGAGCGACCGACGTACCGCACCGCGAGGGCTCGGGCCGTGCTCTACAACACCACCACGGTCATCACGCTCCTCGTCGGGGTGCTGTGCCTGTACGCCATGCTCTTCGTCGTCCTCTTCGCCGTGGAGTTGCTGCTACTCGATCATGGTGTTCTTGCGCATGCGCTGTCCCATGCGCCGCGGTGGTCCGACGAGCTCGCGATCGTCTGGTTCCTGTCGTCGGCGTCCCTGATCGGGGGGGCCCTGGGTTCTGGGTTCGAGGACGACAGTGTGGTACGACGCGCAGCATACGGCGTACGACAACGACAGCGTCAGCGCCAGCATCAGACCGACGGTCACGCCACCGACGAGTAGCTAGTGGATCCTCCGCGTGGACCGCCGAGCGCCGATGGTTTCCTTGGCCCTCGCCGCCGCGCGGTCCAGTTCGTCCGCGATGTGGCGCAGCGCCACCGCCGTCGCTTCCCAGTCGTCCGCGTCGACGGCTAGCCGAACGGAGTTGACGCGCCGCGCCACTTGGTTGGGAAGGCCCCTGGATCGGTAACCGCTCCGGGCTCTGCCCTCCCACCGGATCACCAAGGCGACGAACAGCCCGCCAATGACGAGCGTTATCCCCGCACTGAGGACTGACTGCTGCCACGAAATTGCGTTCATCCCACTCCCTCCCGTACGTTGCGCTCAACCTGGACGGATCGCGACAGGCAGATCTTGCCGCCGCGACGCGACAGCCGACATCGTGCGCTATCGGGATGCATCAGATCAGCTGGTCGAATACTTCGAAGACCGTCTCCCAGTCCTCGCTGCTAGGGCTCTTCTTCTTCGGGTAAACGATCTTGAAGACCCGCGCGAGCGCGAAGCTGACCCCGCCGGCGACCTCGGGCAGCCTGGCGTCCGTATCCTCGTGCACGGCGATTTCGAGCGGCGGTCGTGCGGCGATCTGGTCCAGCAGCGGCTGCAACTCGATCTCCTCGTCGAGTTCCCGGAACCGGTGCATCGAATCCTGGAGTCCCTTCGTAATCGGGAGGTCCCGGGGCTGGATCACGTCCCGATCGTTGGCCTTCGCCGTTCCTCTGGCCATCACGAACAGGTCGTAGAGTTTCTGGTTGACGAAGTCGTTGTAGCGCTTCAGATCGTTCTTGTGCACATCCAGGCCCGCGGCTCGGCGGAAGAACCGCTCGAACTTGGCCACACCCATGACGGCCATTTCGTCACACTCCTTGTCGGCGCTCGATGGGCGCATGTGACGGCCCATGCCCGTTCTGAGTGCGCGATACGTCGAGATACTCGACCAGGAGCTGGATCGCCATCGCTCCCTCTCCGACGGCGGAGGCCACTCGTTTGACCGACCCTCGTCGGACGTCGCCGGCAGCGAACACCCCAGGCCGGCTGGTTTCCAACACCATGGGCCGGCGGCCAGCATCGTTCCAATCGGGCGAATCGGAGAGATCGCCGAGGTCGGCTCCGGTACGGATGAAGCCGTCTTCGTCGAGCGCCACGACGTCGGCGAGCCAGGATGTGTGCGGCCGGGCCCCGATGAACACGAACAGCGCGCGGGCATCCAACGTCTGCCTGTCTCCGGAATCGTTGTCCGTCACGATGAGCGACTCGAGGGAATCGTTGCCAACCACACCCTCGACCTTGCTGTGCAGCAGGACCGTGATCTTGGGGTTGCGTTCGACCTGATCGACCAGATACCGCGACATGTTCTCGCCGAGGTCGTCACCGCGCACGATCTGGTACACCCGCGGTGTGAAACCGGCGAGAAACAGCGCAGCCTGGCCCGCGGAGTTCCCACCACCGACGATCGCGACCGGATCGGCGCGACACAACTGAGCCTCCTGCATGGTGGCGGCGTAGTAGACACTTGTCCCCTCCAGCCGGTCCAGTCCTGGCACGCCAAGACGCCGGTAG
>DASXJE010000130.1 GCA_036497565.1 Mycobacteriales bacterium | reverse complement strand
TTCCTCGACAAGAGGATCGAGACCGTCGTGGCGCTGCTCGCCTGCTCGCGGGCCGGTGGCGTGTTCGTCCCGGTGAATCCCGTGCTGCGGGCCAGGCAAGTGAGGCACATCCTCGATGACTGCGACGTGCGGGTACTGGTGACCTCCACGGACCGGCTGCGAGCCCTGCGCGCCGAGCTCGCCGCCTGCAAGTCACTCTCCCACGTCCTCGTGCTGGGCGACTCGCTTGTCGAGGACGAGGAAGCCCGTTACCGCGTGCTCCCCTGGTCGGAGGTCGTCGAGCGCGCGAGCCAGACCCCGTGTCCTCCGACGGGCGGCGTCGACACGGATGTGGCCGCGATCCTCTACACGTCGGGGAGCACCGGGGCCCCGAAGGGCGTCGTGCTGTCGCACCGCAACCTCGTCGTCGGCGCGGAGAGCGTCAGCACTTACCTGAACAACACGGCAGAGGACCGGATCCTGGCCGTTCTCCCACTGAGCTTCGACGCCGGACTGAGCCAATTGACAACCGGCTTCTGCGTCGGCGCCCACGTGGTGCTTGCCGACTACCTGCTACCAGGGGATGTCGTCCGGATGTGCGCGGAGCATCGCATCACCGGGCTGGTGGGCGTACCGTCGCTGTGGATCCAGCTCGCAGCCCAGGCATGGCCGTCCGAGGCCGTGGCCGGGATGCGCTACTTCGCAAACACCGGAGGGCGACTCCCGCGCGTTACCCTGCAACGACTGCGAGCAATCTTCCCGACCGCGGCGCCATATCTGATGTACGGCCTCACAGAGGCGTTCCGCTCCACCTACCTCGATCCCCGGGAGGTCGACCGGCGGCCCGATTCGATCGGCAAGGCCATCCCGAACGCCGAGATCCTCGTGGTCCGGGAGGACGGTGGCCTCTGTGGTCCGGGTGAGCCGGGTGAGCTGGTGCACCGAGGCCCGCTTGTCGCGTTGGGTTATTGGAATGACGCTGAGCGCACGGCCGAGCGGTTCCGGCCGCCGCCGAACCGTCCGGTCGAGCTGTGTACGCCCGAGCTGGCGGTCTGGTCCGGCGATGTCGTCGTCCGCGACGGGGAGGGCTTCCTGTACTTCGTCGGACGGCGTGACGACATGATCAAGACATCGGGGTATCGGGTCAGCCCGCAAGAGATCGAGGAAGTGACGTACGAGACTGGCCTGGTCCACGATGCCGTCGCGCTCGGCGTCGAGGACGAGGCACTTGGCCACCGGATCGTCCTCGTCGTGACACCCTGCGATCCCGCCGGCTTCGACCCGGCCGCGGTGACCGCACGCCTGCGGCAAGAACTACCCGGCTACATGGTGCCCGCCGAGGTGGTGGTCCGTAGTGTCCTGCCCCAGTCGCCGAACGGCAAGTTCGACCGGGCATTCCTTCGCCACGAGCTCACCGCCTCCCGCCCTCAGGAGCCCGCATGACCGCAGTCGCCTACGCGCACCCCGCGATCGGTTGGTTCGCGTTGGTGCAGATTGCAGGCCGCCGGGTCTGCACGACCGATGAGGAGAAGTTATATGACTCGCTCGCCAGAGATCTCGCGGGCAATTCTCGAGGACGTCAAGGCCGTCGTGGTGGTCACGCTGAACATCGGGGACCAGGCTGATTACCTCGGGCCGGAGACGGGACTATACGGCAATCTTCCTGAGCTCAACTCGCTTACCGTCGTCAAGCTCATCGTCGCCTTGAAGAAACGGTTCGGGATCGAGATCGAGATCAACGAGATCGCCGGTGACATTTTCGACACCCTCGGGCGGCTCGCGGCCTTCGTGGAGTCCAAGGTGCGATGCGAGCCACTCCGCGGAGTCGAGTACTA
>DASXJE010000129.1 GCA_036497565.1 Mycobacteriales bacterium | reverse complement strand
GCCCGGTGATCAACGAGTCGTACGACAGGTAGGCGTCGGTGCTCGGGTCGGGCTGGGGAGGTCCGGTGGAAACCCAGTGGTGCTGAGGTGTTGGGTGATCAGGTCAGCGCAGCCATCGGGGTCTTCGAACCAAGGTCCATGCCCCCCGGGCACGGGGTGCAGGGCGGCGCGGGGTAGTTCGGCGATCGATGGGCGGGCCATTGTCGGGCTGAGGAAGGGATCGTCCTCTCCCCAGATGAACATCGTCGGGGTGGTGATCCGGTGTAGTTCGGTCGTTGTCAGGACGCTACTGGTGCGCGGGCGACGGAAGTGGTTGAGCGCGTGCATGAGCGACGCGACGCTCTGCGCATTTCCCGGACGTCGGATGGGCAGTCGCAGCGCATCGAGCAGTGCCGGTGGTGCGAGTGTCGCCGCCGCAGGGCTGAGCCCTTGGGCGAGCAGGTAGCGAAATACCGGTCGCGGGCTCGGGGTGCGCAGGAAGAGCGGTCCGAGGGCTCTTAGCGTCATGAGCGAGAGCGGCATCCGGACGATGGCGCCGGGAAGCGCGACTGCCGGAGACCCGATCGCGACCAGGGACGCGATCCGCTCCGTTCGCTCGCTCGCATACCAGAGAGCGAACATGCCTCCGAGCGAGTGGCCGATGACCGACGCGGTCGGGAGATCCAAGGCATCAAGAAGGTCGTCGACAAACGCGATGGCGGATTCGCGTATGTCGTCCGGCCGGTAGGTGGCCGGGCTCGAGAGCCCGTGGCCGGGTAGGTCGACGAGATGAACGCGGTACCCGGCGAGCGCGGGAAGCAGCGGTGCCCACGCGGCGCCGGTGAGACTGACTCCGTGCAGGAGCACGACGGCCGGTCCCGCGCCGGTGCTGAGCACCCGTATGCGCCCACGCGGAAGGTCGAGGAAGGACTCCTCCATGGTCAGCCCGTAGAACCTGAACAGCTTCGACTCGGCCGTGCGAATTGCCTGGTCGACATCCATCCGTCTGCGCTCCCCGTTTGTTTGCCAGCAAGGCGACGTCAACGCATCTACGGCGTATCAGGTCTCCTGATACGGCGAGTGTATCAGGTTCCCTGATACACTCGACCCATGTCGTTGGATGATGCAGCGAACGCGGCGCGCGGCCCGGACGGAAACCTCGGGTACCTCTTTCGTGTCGCATATCAGAACTTTCGCCGGCGACTCGAGTCGGCGCTGGCCGGCCATGGGCTGACCGTCCCCGAATACTCCGCACTGAGCGCCTTCGACGCCCAGCCCCAGATGTCTTCGGCCGAGCTTGCCCGCCTGCTCGACGTCACCCCGCAGACCATGAACACCTTGGTGCACGAGCTCCTCGGCCGTTCGCTCTTGAGCCGCGAGCGGCGTCCGAGTCAGGGGAAGACTCTCCTGCTCCGCCTCAGTCCTCGGGGTCGGCGACTGCTCGACACCGCCACCGAGGCCGTGCGCAGCGTGGAGGCCACGTCGCTCAACGAACGCGGCGCGAGAGAGCAGCGCGCTATCAAGACCTGGCTATCCGACCTCGCGCGTGCCACCTAGACCTGGGGGCGGCGAGCCTGGTTCATCTCGCGAGCGACCGCCCAGGCATCTGCCACCGGACCCACGCGCCCGAGCTTGTCGGGATTGTTCACCGAGCGGATCATCTGGACCCTCCCGTCGAGTAGGTCGAGCGTCCACGCACCGAGCACCTTGTCGTCCCGGTCGCGCAGGATCGCGCCCGGTTGACCGTTGACCTCGTGCGGCTCCACCCGCACGTCGATCCGCACCAGCCAGGGGAAGATCGACGCGAGCACCCGGGCCACGTTGTCGGCGCCGAAGATTGACCTGGCCAATGCCGGGGCCTTGCCACCACTGTCCCCGACCAATTGAACGTCGGCGGCGAGCAGCTCCCGCAGGCCGTCGACGTCGCCGTCCTGGAGCGCGTCGAAAAACCGTGCCGCCAGTCGCTCCCGCTCTCGACGGTCCGCCTCGAACCGAGGACGCCCGGCATCCATGTGGCGGCGCGCCCGCACCGCGAGTTGGCGGCACGCGGCCTCCGACCGTCCCACGGCCGCCGCGACTTCGGGGAAGTCGAACCCGAACACCTCCCGCAGCACGAACACTGCCCGCTCAAGCGGGCTGAGCCGCTCGAGCAACAACAGGGCCGCCATCGACACCGAGTCGGCCAACTCCGCCGACCGCTCCGGGTCCTCGTAGGGGTCGGTGAGCAGCGGCTCCGGGAGCCATTGCCCGACGTACTTCTCCCGTCGGACGCGGGCCGAGCGCAGTACGTCGATCGAGATCCGGGTCACCACGGCGGAGAGGAACGCCTTCGTCGACGCGGGTTGTGTGGGGGTCGCCTCGTATCGCAGCCAGGTCTCCTGGACCGCATCCTCCGCCTCGCTCACGCTGCCCAAGATTCGATAGGCAATCGAGAACAGCAGCGGCCGTAACCGCTCGAAATCCTCGGTGCGAGTCACGCCAGCTCTTCCTGAAAACCCTGGCGCCATGAGGGGTAGCGCAGCTTCCAGCCGAGTTCACGCTTGGCCTTGGCGTTGGAGAAGCCGCGTCCCTCGGTCATCATCAGCACCACCATCTCCCCGGCCAGCGGTCGAGCCACCCACTTGGGGATCCGCATCGGCCGCTTCGCGCCCGCGCACGCCGCCAGGTAAGGAAGCCACTCCCTGACCGGCGCCGGCTCGTCGTCGACGATGTTGAACAGACCCTTCGCGTGCTGCTCCACAGCCAGGACGGTAGCGCTCGCCGCGTCGTCGAGGTGCACCCACGAGAAGTAGCCGGTGCCGCCGCCGACGAGCGGGAACTGCCGCTTGCGCACGAGCTCGACCTGGTCGTCCGTGGCGCCCGGCCCATAGAACCCGCCGTATCGCAGCACCGCGCCACCAGCCTTGACGACCACGTCCTCGAGATGGCGGATCGACGCCGCCAACTTCAGGGCGCTCTTCGGACCCGGGTCCAGCGGGTCCTGCTCGGTCTTCACCCACCCACCCTGGCGGAGTCCGTTGAAGCTCGCGAAGCCCTGCGCGACGAAGTGGGAGACGTCGACCGCGTCGGCGGCGGCCAGCAGGTGATCGGTCCCTTCACTGCGCAGCCGAGCCGTGCCACCGAAGAAGTTGTTGGGGTGCCTCATATCGGGCTTGCCCGCGTGTGCCGCGGAGAGTCCGGTCATCTGGTGCACGATCACCTCCGGCCGGGCCTTCGCCACCGCCTCACCGACCGACACCGCATCCAGCCCGTCCATCACGACGCCCTCCGCGCCCAGCTGCCGCAATAAGTCCAGTTTGCCCGGACCCGTCGTCGTCGCCGTCACCTGGTGACCCCTGGCCACCAGCTGCGGCACCAGCCGCTGTCCCAGGACGCCAGACCCGCCTGCCACAAACACCCGCACAACAATCACCATCCCGATTTCTGATTCGACTCTCCGCCCCGAGACGAGACAGCCCGGACCTCTGTGACATCGGATGCTCGCCCGCCAGGGTGCGATGGTGGCTTATCAGGGTGCTGTCGAGTTCACGTTCGAGGGCGCCGGCGGCGTGAAGAGGATGTTGAACGTGCGTCGGTGCTATCGGGCGATGTGTTCAACATGGTCCTCAGCGGGACGGGACGACTCGTTCTGTCGGCCTGCGGGACGCCGTAAGCCATTTTACCGAGCGGCCTCGGGCGTACCGTCTTCGCGAATCACGTCGAGGGCGCGGATCAAATCATTCAGACCGACCCAGCCGTCAACGGACGCGGTGCTGGCCCAGTACTCCAGGTCGGCTGTCACCGCGGTGGTCGCCAGCCGGCTTGCTTGCTCCGGGCTCAGCTCATGATGGCTATCCATGCGTTGTTCCTCTGGGCTGGATCGACGGGACGAGAAAAGCTTCGCGTGATGTCCGTGCCACCGCATCACCGCCAGGGTTGCCTGGTACGAGCGGAAACCGGGAGCTCGCAGCACACGGTGGTGCCGCCACCCCTCGGGCTGTCCACCGAGAATGTGCCGCCCAGCGCCTCGATGCGGTCCTTGAGCCCGACCAGGCCAGAGCCGCGCTGGGGATCGGCGCCGCCGACTCCGTCGTCGCGCACGCATATCCGGAGGGTGCTGCCGGAGGTTTCCGCGTTCACCCCGACGACCGAGGCGTGGGCGTGTTTGGCGGCGTTGGTGAGCATCTCCGACACGACGTAGTAGGCGCCGACTTCGACCGGCTCGGGAAGCCTGCCGTCGATGCGCAGGTCCAATTCCATCGGTACGACGGAGCGCCGGCTGAGCGCGCGCAGCGCCGGCCGCAGCCCAGCGGTGGAAAGAATCGCCGGATGGATGCCATGGCAGATCTCCCGCAGCTCGTCGATCACCTCCAAGAGATCGGCGGCCGCGTCGGTGATCTCGGTGCTGATCTCATCACTCTCGTTGGGGGCCGCCGCCCAGCGCAGCCGGAGAG
The DNA here is from genome assembly GCA_036497565.1 of Mycobacteriales bacterium. NCBI lineage: Bacteria > Bacillati > Actinomycetota > Actinomycetes > Mycobacteriales > Mycobacteriales bacterium. The sequence continues at coordinate 6,802 of DASXJE010000129.1, read as the reverse complement.
ACAGGGCGAGTAGGCGTTGTTGGGCGCCGTCGTGCAGGTCCCGCTCGATCCGCCGGCGGGCCTCGTCGGCGGCTGCGACGATCCGCGCCCGGGAGGTGATCAACTCGGCGCGGCTCTGCGCGTTCGCGACCGCGGTGGCGACCAGGTCGGTGAACTCCGTCATCCGCTGCTCGGTGTCGGGCGGCAACGGCCCCTGCCCGGACCCGACGGCAATCGTTCCCCACAGTCGGCCGTTGACGTGGATCGGCACGCCGACCGCGGACCGCAGCCCCTCGCGCAGGTAGGCCTCGCCACCCTCGATGGCGCCGTAGTCCTCGACCCGGGCGGGCCGGCCGGTGCGCAGGACGGTCGCGGTCAGCCCGGTCGGTGGATAACCCTCCCAGCGTTCCCCGACCCGCACGTGCGGACCCGTCGTACCTTCATTGGCGACCAGCGTCGCCGTCCCGTCCAGCTCGTATCGGATCATCCTGGCGGTGCCTCCACCGAAATACGCCAGCGCCTCCCTGGTCGCGGCCGCGAACACTGCCTCCGGCGGTTCGCCTCGCGCGACGAGCATGGCCAGGCGGCGCAGTGCCGCCTGGGTGTCGGCGAGTTCGCGCAGTTCCTGCTCGGCCCTCGCGTTGGCGATCGCGATCGCGGCGAGTTCCATGAAGTCCGCCATGCGCGATTCGGTACCGGCCGGGAAATCCTCCTGCGTAGTGGCGGCCACCGTGACGCCCCATTGGCGTCCGCCAACCACAATGGGCGTGGCCACCCCGGCCCGTATGCCGAGCGCGACCCACGCGTCGTACGGGCCCTTTTCGAGTTGTTCTCCTTTGATCCGGACCGGACGCCCCGTACGGAGAGCGGAAGACTGGATCGACCCAGGTAGGAGCTCTAGCCGGAACCCGACCGGTACTTGATCACTTATCCGGCCATAGGACCCTACGACAGTGAAGTCCCCCACCGGCTCCCCGCGCTCCTCGGCATAGTGATCAACGCGGGAGACGAAGGTCGCCTCGGCACCGATAACGTGGCCGAGTTCATCCGCCACGGCGGTGAAGACCTCGGCTGGGCGGGCGCCGCCAGCTACCAGAGTGGCCACGCGCCGCAGCGCCGCCTGCGCATCCGCGAGCTGGCGCAGCCTCGTCGGCTCTGGTGGGTCATGGCCTGCTGCCACGTCGGCGCCCGCGTCTGGCGCGTTCATGAGTTGACGGTAGCCCGCTGCTCGGCGCTGCAACAGCGTTGCGGCCGGGGCCTGCAGGCTTCCGGCTGATTCCGCCAAGAGCCCGGCCGACGACCGATCGACGCGACGACGGTCATTCAGCCATTGGCGCATCAGTCCGCCGGACTCGCATCAACGCGCCGCTCGTATTCGATATCTCGCAGCGCGACACGGGCTTGGTCGACGCGCAGCCGCCGTTGCGGGTCCTTGGCAAGGAGTCCCTCGATGACCGGGCGCAGCGGACCGGCCCGAAGGAACGGTTCCGGCGGCTCTTCGGCAACCGCGGCGAGCGTCTCGAGCAGTGAGCCCCGCTCGAAGGGCGGCCTTCCCTCGGCTGCCGTGAACAGTGTCGCGCCGAGTGAGAACAGGTCGGACGCCGGCCCGAAGTCACCGCGGGCCAGCCGTTCGGGCGAGACGTATGCGGGGCTACCGGCAAACGTGTCGATCGACGAGGTCGCATCGTCGATGGCACACGCGATGCCGAAGTCGGTGAGGACCACCCTCGCGCCGCCGCAGAGGTGCACATTGCCCGGCTTGACGTCGCGGTGCAAAATCCCTGCCCGGTGCGTCGCCTGCAGCACGTCGAGAAGGGACATGCCGACGCGTATCACCTGGTCGACCGGCAATGGGCCCGCGGCGTGCAGCTCCTCCTTCAGCGTTCGTCCCGGCAGCGGCTCCATGACGATCCAGGGGCACCCGTCCTCCTCGACGATGTCGTGGATCCGGATGGCTCCGACATGATCGACGCGTGCGGCGGACCGAGCCTCTCTACGGGCGCACGCCGACGCCGTCGCGCGCTTCTCCGTGGATTCGAGGCCGTTCAGGAGGATCTGCTTGAGCGCGACCGGCCGTTGCAGCACCTCGTCGTCGGCGAGCCAGACCCGACCCATACCGCCGCGGCCCAGGAGCGACCGGAGCCGGTAGCGGTCTGCAACCAGACGCCCGAGCGGTTTGGTCACCAGCCCGTCCGCCGGTTCTGGCCTGACCTCCGGAAGCGCCTCACCAGCTGCGCGACGCCGACGCCTCGTGCGGCCTACCATTCCGGCCGGTGCGTCCAAGACGGCGCTCATGACAGCTAACGATGTCGGCGTTCAGATCGCACGTCATCGCGGCAGGCGCCAATCCTCATTACCGGCTGGCGGGTATCGACAGGTGCGTTGTGGTTGATGGCGGCGTCGTGAGTCCTGCTAGCTGGAAGGGCAGTTGGCGGTTGGCTACGACGACGTGATCAGCTGAGGATGCGATGGTGGAAGGCGTGAGCACCGAACCGTCCGGCAGCCGCCGTGACAACAAATCCGACGGCAAAGCCTTGCCGATGTGGTCCATGATCTATGGTCCGCAACCGTGGCGAGGAGTTCCGGCTAGCTGCAATGCGCCGGCGCCGTATCCCTGCGAGACTCATCGAATGCCTCTGCGTTGCCTGCTCGTCGATGACAACGATGCCTTCCTCAAGGCGGCGAGCGTCTTGCTTGAGCGTGAGGGCGTGACGGTCGTCGGGGAGGCCTCCAGCATCACCGAGGCCCAGCGGAAGGCTCGCATGCTGCAGCCGGACGTCATTCTCGTCGACGTCGGGCTCCGGGAGGAGAACGGTTTTGACCTTGCCCAGGTCCTCGCCGGGGACGGTCAGGCCGACGGCGACGCGAAAGTGATCATGATCTCGGCACGTTGCGAGACGGACTATGCGGAGCTGGTCGCCGAGAGCCCGGCAGTCGGATTTTTGGCGAAGTCGGAGCTGTCGGCTCGGGGGATCGGCCGAATCCTCAACGGCACGGCCTGACCGCAAGCGCAGGACCCATGAGATCGACGACTAGAGGCTGTGCTGGTACCTGCCGAGTGCCGCCAGCGCGAGAGTCTCTGTTACGGCGGCCAGGGCGGCGAGCGCGCCAAGGTGGACGAACACCGAAGTCCAGTCCGTGCCGAGCATTGCCGATCTTGCGGCTTCGACCGCCCAGTTGACGGGATTTGCACTCGCGACCCGCTGCATCCACGGCGGCATCTGTGCCGCCGAGGTGAGCATCACGGAGGTGAACATCAGCGGGAGTACGGCGAACTGACCGACCGCGATCATCGTTTCCTGCCTGCGCAACAGCAGGGCGAGCGCATGGGCGAACGAAGCGAACGCGGCGCACACGAGTCCGGCCGCCACCAGGATCGCCAGCAGCCCCGGTAGGCCACCGTCCAGGCGGGCGCCGAAGGCGAGTGCGACGGCGACGATGAGGAGAGCCTGCAGGGTTCCGGTGATCGCGGCCTGCACCGTCCGGGAGGCCAGCAACGCACCGGGCGGCAATGGCGTGGCGAGGAACCGGTCGATCGCGCCGCGTTCGATGTCCTGTACGACGCCGCCACCATCCCACGCGCCGTGGGAGAAGGCGCTGAGGATGGCGATGCCGGGGGCGAGGAACTGCAGATAGGAGTCGGTGCCGAAGCCGCCGAGCTGCGGCAGCCGACCGAAGAGTTGGCTGTAGAGAAGCAGCCATACCAAAGGCTGGACGAGCATGATCGCGAGCCAGATCGGTTGCCTGCGCAGAAGCCGGAAGCTGCGGCCGAGCAGTACGACGTGGTCGCGCAATGCGTCGGTCATCCAGGCACCACCTTCTGGCGTTCGGCGTCCACGTCGACGACGAAACTGCGGCCGGTGTGGTGCAGATAGACGTCGTCGAGGGTCGGGCGGGCGACGCCGTCGAGCCCGGCCTTGAGCACCTCCGGCGTCCCCTCCACGACGACCCTTCCGTCGTTGATGATCGCGATCCGGTCCGCGAGCTGCTCGGCCTCCTCGAGGTAGTGGGTGGTGAGCAGAACGCTCATTGACTGCGAGTGCGTCAGCCCAATGAGCTCGTCCCACATCGCCTTGCGCGCCGCGGGATCGAGTCCCGTGGTTGGTTCGTCGAGGAAGAGCACCCGCGGCCTGTGCACGATTCCCATCGCGATCTCCAGCCGCCGCTTCATGCCACCGGAGTAGGTGCGGAGAGTCCGGTCTGCGGCGTCGGTGAGCGCGACAAGGTCGAGCAGCTCGGAGGCGCGTCGGCCGGCTTCGGAGCGACGCAGCCGATGGGCCGCCGCCTGGACCAGGAGGTTCTCTCGTCCGGTCAGATAGGCGTCGGTGCCGGCGCTCTGCGCGACGTACCCGATCGCGGCCCGCACCGACCGTTGTTGCGTTCGTACGTCGTAGCCGGCCACGAGGGCGGACCCGCCGTCGGCGCGGGTCAGCGTCGTGAGGATGCGGACGGTCGTGGACTTGCCGGCTCCGTTGGGCCCGAGCAGGCAGAGCACCTCGCCCTCGGCCACCGACAAAGACACGTCGGCGACCGCCTCGACGCCGCCGTAGCGCTTGGTCAGATTCTGCGCCGTGATGATGTCGGTCATCGCGCACCGGACTCCCGGGCGATGTCGGGCAGCATCGCCTCGAGCTCGTCCTGCCAGGCCAGCTCCGCTTCGAGGTGCAGCTCCGTACGCCGGTAACCCGCGATGGCCGCGGTCGGCAGCTTGCCCTCTTGAAGGTAGAGATCGCGACCGGCGACGAGGTCGGTCAACGCGCCGGCGAGAGCACTCCGGCGGCGCGACAACCGCTCACGCAGGGCGTTGCGGTCCAGACCGGCCGACCACTTGAGCGCGGCCTCGACAGTGGTCGAGTGCAGGACAGGCTGGGTCAGGGCGCGGTCGCGATGGACATCGAGTTCCGCACGCCCCTCGGTGGTGATCGCGTACACCGTGCGCTGCGGACGGCGCCCTTCCTGCTCGACACGTACCGGCTCGACCAGACCTTCGGCCTCGAGCCGGTGCAGCATGCCGTACAAGGCACCCACCTTGACCCCGCCCCACTGCTCGATGCCGCTCTGCTCGGCAGCACGCCGGATCTGATGACCATGCAGCGGGCCGCCGGTCAGTAGACCGAGAATCAGCAGCCGAACCGGATTCGCATCTTTCACGCGACTAGTCTCGTACGACTAATGGCGCGGAGTCAACCCGTGGGGGTGCCGACCGGGTCGGTGGGGAGGGGGATCTCGAGCATCGGCGGGGTTTGCTCCTCGGCTTCGGGTCCGCTGAGCCTGCCGTGCAGGCAGGGGTCTTCGTCGAAGAACGCGGCTGCCTGCATGATGGCGTCGTACGCCGTCGTCTCGGACCCGCGCACCGTGCCGACGCGGCGGTCGCCGATGTGTGCGACGAGCTCGGTGGATCCGTCCTTCGATCGGGTCTCTCGGGTGAGCCACACGTCGACGGGGACGGTGCGGCCGATGCGATGCGGTGCTTTAGCTGCGACCGCGGCCAGCCAGTCTCGGGTGCCGGGGTCGAGGAGCACCGTCGTCGCACGGCGGCCGATCAGATGAACGGGGTAACTCGCCCGCTCCGGTGGCTGCAGCCAGTCCGGAGTGGGATCGGAACGATTCTTGATCGCCCGCACCACATCTGTGCCACCGGCCTTGAGCATGCGCAACGCCCGCAGGGTGGAACGCGCCCGTCCGAACGGCTTCCGCTCGTTCTGCAGCAACGCGGTCAGGGAATCGACGGTCGACGGCGTGATCTCAAGATTGCGGCGGCCATACTCGGTGGTCAACACCCGGACCAACTCGTCGGACGACTTGCCGTCGGCCTGGGCGCGCACCGCGTCGATAGCCTCCCGCTGCAGTCGCGACTTCTCCCGAGCGTCCGACCACGACACCCGCGGTCGCGGCGGGTCAGTTACGGCGGGAAGCCGGGCGAGGGTATCGGCGATCGGCGGGATCGGCGGCCCGCCGGCGTCGAGCCATCGGGTCAGTTGCCTGATGAACCGCCCGTTCCGGCGATTGACCTGCCCGGTGCCGTTTCCTGCTGCATAACGAGCGAGCAGGGCTCGCGTCTCCTCGTGCCTACCCATCGCCGCGAGCAGCGTCAGCCGCGACATGGCATTTCGGTCGGCATCCGGACCGGGTGCCGGCCCGGCCGCACGGAGCACCGCCTCGATCGCCGCGGCGTCGGGGAACTGGCCGGCGAACGACCGGTGCTCGTCGATCAGATCGACGACGCGGCGCGTGAACGCGGGCACGTCCGCCTCGGCCTGTAACTGAACTACCCGTCCCACGCCGTCCGCCATCGACGGGTGCGCCACGAGCGTGACCTTGGGCGGCAGAGTCAGCAGCGGCATGAGGTCCAGGGCCGGCTCGAAGCCGACACCGACCCGTACTCCGATCTCGACCGGCCAGTCGTCCGGCCACCGGAACATCGACGTGCGGCTGATTTCGGCGGTGGCCAGCACGCCATGACCGGCGGGCCTGGTGAAGGCCGCTAGGTTACGGCGTCCCAACGCTCGTTCGGTCCACCCCGACGCCGTCAACGCCACCCGAAGGCCGTCAGCGACCCCCGTCAGGGCTCGATCGATGGACTCCGGATCCCCTCGCATAGCGTGGATCATGCCCATCAGCACGTCGGCTCAACGCAAGACTTCGTGCAGTGACCACCACCTGTCCCTGCGTTATCCGTACCGCGGAGAGCCACCGGTCGCGGGATGTCGCGGCCTGACACATTGTGTGTCGATGCCTGCCTATGAAGCGTCTGGGCCTGGCCGCTCGAGAGGTTCGGCGGCCATGGCGGCGGCCGTGCTTCGCTATTACCAGGTGCGGTTCG
>DASXJE010000128.1 GCA_036497565.1 Mycobacteriales bacterium | reverse complement strand
CGCCATCATCGTCGCCCCGATCCTGGTCGGCGACGAGGTCCCGTCCTACCTGATCACGCTCGACCCGTCCGAGGAGACGTTCGGTGAGGACATGTCGCTGCTGGTCACCGAGCACGCCGCCACGATCTGCGGGGTGATCCTCGGCCGCGAGCGGGTCGTGCAGGCCGCCGCCCGCCGCGTCCGCGACGACCTGGTCGAGGGGCTGCTGCTGGGCCGCGGCCGGGACGCGGGCGACGCCGGCCGGTGGGCCGCCCACCTCGGCTACGACCCGTCCCGCGAGCACCACGTCGCTGCGATCGCGTTCGAGCTGCCGCCGTCGCGCGCCGCCGACGCGGAGGCGCTACGGCAGCGCATCAGGGAGAGCATCGAGCATTTCATGACCACACGGGCGCCGGAGGCGATCGTGTCCGCCCGCGAGGACGAGGTGGTCGTCGTCGCCGCCGCGTCGCCCGACCCGCGTAAGCTGGCGTCCGCGTGCCTGGCCCGGCTGTCGGAGCTGTTCCCCGGCGCCAAGGTCGTCATCGGAATCGGCGGCGTCTGCCGTGACCCCGAGGGGATCGCCGACTCCTACGACCAGGCGCACCGCACCACCCAGACGCTGTGGCGCCTGGGCCGCACCGGGGTGGTATCCGCGTTCGAGGACCTCGGCATCCACCGGCTGCTGCTGCAGGTGCCCGACCTGGGCGAGCTGCGGGCGTTCGCCCGCGAGGTGCTCGGCAAGCTGAGCGAGCACGAGCACGAGCACAAGTCCGAATACCTGGCCACCCTCGCCTGCTACTTCCGGGAGAACAACAGCCCGCAGCGGGCGTCGAGGCTGCTGCACGTACACCCCAATACGGTGGCGTACCGTATCAAGCGGATCGAGGAGATCACGAGCCTTCGGCTCGACAACTACCGGGACCGGCTGATCGCGCAGGTGGCGCTCGAGATCCTCGATGCGCTGCCGGAGGGACAATCATGAGTGCTGCGGGGGCAGGCACGGCGGCCCTGCTGCTGTCGTCGGGTCGGGTACTGGTGTGCGACGGCGCGATGGGAACGATGCTGCACGCCGCCGGCGCGGCGCTGGACCGGTCGCTGCCCGAACTCAACTTGTCCGACCCCGGTCTTGTCGAGACGATCCACGACAGTTACCTGTCGGCGGGCGCGGACATCATCCAGGCCAACACGTTCGGCGCCAACCGCCTGTGGCTCGGTGATCACGGCTTCCCCGACAAGGTCGAGGAGATCAACCGGACCGGGGTACGGCTGGCCCGGGCGGCGGTCGCGCGGGCCGGGCGGCCGGTGCTGGTCGCGGGTTCGGTGTCCCCGGCGGTGACCGCCATCCAACGGCGGGGCGTCGGGTCGTCCGAACGGATGGAAGTGCTTCGCGAGCAGATCCTGGCACTGTCCGCGGCGGGACCGGACCTGCTGGTCCTCGAGACGTTCGGCTACCTGGACGAGCTGGTAGAGGCGGTGAGCGTCGCGTCCTCGGTGTGCAACCTGCCGCTGATCGCGCAGGCGACGTTCGCCGACGACGCGCACACCCTCGGCGGCGAGACACCGCGCGAGGTCGCCCGGGTGCTGAGCGAACTGCCGGTCGCGATGATCGGCACCAACTGCACGATCGGCCCGCAGCGGATGCTCGCCGTCGCCGAGGACCTCGTCCGCTACTCCAATGTCCCGGTCAGCGCGCAGCCGAAC
>DASXJE010000127.1 GCA_036497565.1 Mycobacteriales bacterium | reverse complement strand
CCGCCCGCCGGTCGCACAGACCGGGGTTATGATCCCGGGGTCGGGGTGCTCACGAGGGCGATGCCGGGGAGCGCTGGCCAACCCACAGCTGGGAGCCGTCCGGGGTCAGCGCCAGGGTGTCCGGGTCGCCGGTGACCGCGATCGTGTCCGCGACCTTGTCGCTCGTGGTGTCGATCACGGACACCGAGTCGGAGTCCGGGTTGGCCACGTAGGCGGTCTTGCCGTCGGCGGACACGGGCGGGAGGGCGAACGATCCCAGCACCACCCCACCCGCTGACGCCATCAGCTGGCGCCGGCTCACCTCAATCGCCAAGTCGGACCTCCCGGCAACGATCATGAAATGTACACGCGAGAGAACGGGGGCGGGCAGGGTCCAGGCTCCGGCCTCGCCTCCTCGTCGGAATATACGACTGGCAGAGCCGGAAATGAATAAAAATTGAGTGATTTTAGAGATTTACCCGAAGAAATTCATCCAGGGCTACCGAACGTGCAGGGAACGTGCGGCGATTCCGGAGTTTCCGGCCGGGATGCCCAATACAAATGCGGCCATCTCGCCGATCGCGTACTCGAAAAGCGCGTCCGTCGGCTCGAAGGAGTTCACGAACTGGCCGAACAGCTCGAAGCTCACCATCCCGAATAGCTGCGTCCACGCGATCACGGCCCGGACTAGCGCGTCCGCGGGCACGGCGAGGCTGGTCTCCCCGTCGGCCGCGGCGAGAGCCGCCGCCATGAGGGCGGTCTGGTCCGCGAGCTGCTCCGGTAGCGTTTGCGGAGCCCCGCTGGCCAGCATGCCGGACGCCGCCGCGTCGCGCAGTGTCCTCACCAGCGCGACCGGCACCCGGGACGCCGGACCGATGGTCGCCTCCGGCGCTCGGTAGCCGGGCACCGGCGAGCCGTAGATCAGCGCGTACTCGTGCGGATGCACCAGCGCCCACGACCGCACCGCGCGGCACCCAGCCAGCCACCGCTCACGCACGATTCCGCCCCGCGCCACGTCCGGCGGCACCGCAGCGGGCGATACCGCGGCGATCGCTTCCTCCACCGCCGACCCGATCGCGTCGTAGGCGTCGATGATCAGCGCGGTGAGCAGGTCGTCCCGGCTCGGGAAGTACCGGTACAGCGCCGAGGACACCATGCCGAGTTCCCGCGCCACCGCGCGCAGCGACAGCCCGTCCGCGCCGGAGGTCACGAGCTGCCGTCGCGCCTCCTCCTTGATTTCTCGCGTGAGCTCGGCGCGAGCTCGCTCCCGAGCGGTGCGGCCGGCGTTCGGCGGTGTCATGACACCCTCCTTCGAGATCGGCAGTCAAAACCGAGAGCACTGTTCTTGACAGCGGGCTCTCGCATGATGTTCACTGATCTTAGTCGAGAGCAGCGCTCTCGGAAAGCCCGGACCGGAGAGCGTCCCGATCCCGGAGAACCGTGACGGAGGAAGCCATGACCACCGAACCGCGTTACGTCACCCCCAAGAGCACCTCGAACTTCTTCAACAACAGCGTCGGCCGGCTTACCAAGCTCGGCATCAGCGTCTACGGCTCCCGCGTGCTATACGTGCGGGGCCGCAAGTCTGGCGAGTGGCGCAGCAACCCGGTCAACCCGCTGACCGTCGGCGGCGACCGCTACCTGGTCGCGCCGCGCGGCAACACCCAGTGGGTCCGCAACCTGCGCGCCGCGAACGGCGAGGGCGAACTGCGCATCGGCCGCAAGACGGAGCGGTTCACCGCCACCGAGGTCGGTGACGACGACAAGCCGGCGATCCTGCGCGCCTACCTCAAGCGGTGGAAGTGGGAGGTTGGCGTCTTCTTCGAAGGGGTCGACTCGAAGGCATCGGAAGAGACACTGCGCCGTATTGCGCCCGGATATCCCATTTTCCGGATTGTAACTAGATAGGCCGGTCGGCTTTCTTCTCTTGTCATCAGCGTGTTTTCGCCGACTGCGGCGGCTTCGATGTTCGCCTATTTGCGGGCGGGGCCGGGCCGTGGTGGAGTTTGGCCGTGCCTGAGATGCCCGGCGTTCCC
>DASXJE010000126.1 GCA_036497565.1 Mycobacteriales bacterium | reverse complement strand
GACCGGCAGACCGGCGATGCGAACCACGGCATCAACTGGCAGTTCCGGGTCGGCGACTGGGTGAAGATCGAGCTGGTCAACGAGATGGACTCCGACCACCCGATGCACCACCCGTTCCACGTGCACGGGGCCGGCCGCTTCCTGGTGCTCGACCGCGACGGGGTCGAGGAGGACAACCTCGTCTGGAAGGACACCGTGCTGATCACCACCGGCGAGCGGATGAACATCCTGCTCCAGGTCACCAACCCTGGTCGCTGGATGGCGCACTGCCACATCGCCGAGCACCACGAGAGCGGCATGATGTTCACCTTCGACGTGACGCCATGAGCGGGCTCGCGGCTACTTCCGACGCGTCCCTTGTGACGCGTCCCATGGACCGGCGAGTGCTGTTCTGGGGCATCGTCGTCGGCGTGCTCCAAGCGGCCACGCCGCTGGCCTTCTGGTGGTTGCCGAACTCGACGGTCTACGCGTTGGGGCTCGCCGTAATCGCGGCGATCTACGTCGGCTTCGCAGTCGCTGACGGCCGGCCGAAGGTCATCGCGGTGGAGAGCACCGTCGCCATGACGTTCGTCCTGATCGCCGCCGTTGCCGTGACCGGGACGCCGTGGCTGCTCGTCGTTGGTCTAGCCGGCCATGGGCTGAAGGACGCCTGGCAGCACCGGCAGCAGTTCGTCGCCAACACGCGCTGGTGGCCGCCGTTCTGCATGGCGGTGGACTTCGTAGTAGCCGCGATCATCGCGGTCGAGATCGCAGCTGGAATGCACTTCTAGGTCGCATAAACGAACGGCGGGCCGACATGTTCGTCCCCCGTCTCACCGTAATTAGGCGGTGGGGGTGACAACACGCGCAAGCTAGCTGCCGTCTGCGTTCTCACGGTCGCTCTCGCCATCATGATCGTGACCGCGGCCCCCGCTGGCGCGGCCGATCCCGTCGTCGCGGCCGCCGGGGACATCGCATGCGGCGCTACGAGCGTGGGCGGCTCCTGCAAGCAGATGGCCACCTCCGACCTGCTCGTCCAAGCCCAGCCAGCCGCAGTCCTTGCGCTCGGCGACGTTCAGTACGAACAGGGCGGGTTGTCGGACTTCCAGAACTTCTATGCGCCCAGTTGGGGTCGAGTGCTGTCGATCACCCACCCGGCAGTCGGCAACCACGAGTACGGCACCCCCGGTGCCTCCGGCTACTGGGACTACTACGACGGCGTCGGGCAGAACAGCGGGATCGGCGGCGAGCGCGGCAAGGGCTGGTACAGCTTCGACGTCGGCGCTTGGCATCTGGTCGCGCTCAACACGAACTGCGGCCAGGACCCGGGTGGCTGCGGAGCAGGCTCCCAGATGGAGACCTGGTTCAAGGCGGATCTCGCCGCGCATCCGACGGCGTGCACGATTGTCTACGCGCACCACCCGCGCTGGACCAGCGACACCCGAAATTTCGACGCCCCTGAGCAGGATCAACTCTGGAAGGACATGCAGGCGGCAGGCGTCGAGCTCTACCTGGCCGGGCACTCCCATTTCTACGAGCGCATGGCACCGGCGATGTCTGACGAGACGGTCGACCGTGCGCACGGCGTGCGCGAGATCATCGCCGGCACCGGTGGCCGCAACGTCTACGGGTTCGGCACGATCGAGCCGATCAGCGAGGTTCGCAACGGCAATACCTTCGGCGTGCTCGACATCACGCTGCACCCGACCTCGTACGACTGGAACTTCGTTCCGATTGCGGGCTCGAGCTTCACCGACTCGGGCACCGACAGCTGCCACGGACCCGCATCCGGCGACACCACCGCGCCGTCCGCGCCGACGAATCTGACCGCAGCGCCGCCGTCATCCACTCGCGTCGATCTGAGTTGGACCGCGAGCAGCGACAACGTCGCGGTCACTGGCTACAAGGTCTTCCGGGGCGGGAGCGAGGTAGGCACTGCGTCGGGCACGACCTATTCGGACACGAGTGTCCAGGCAGGCACTTCCTACGGCTACACCGTCAAGGCCTACGACGCCGCCGGCAACCTCTCGCCGGTTTCGAACACGGCGAACGTGACCACGCCGGCCGCGCCGGACACGTCACCCCCGAGCACCCCGACCGGGCTGACCGCCAAGCCGTCGTCATCGACGCAGGTCGATCTCACGTGGACCGCGAGCAGCGACAACGTCGGCGTCGCCGGCTACGACATCTACCGCGGCGCGGCGAAGGTCGGCACGAGCACGACAACCGCTTACTCCGACACCGGGCTCACGCCAAGCACCAGCTACCAGTACTACGTGATCGCCAGAGATGCCGCCGGCAACGTGTCGGCCCAGTCGAACACCTCAACCGGGACGACATCGGCGGCTCCGGGCGGCAACTCGCTCACGTTCACGCCGACCGACGACAGCTACGCCGAGCAGGGCGCGACCACTCCGTTCGGCAGCTCCGCTCGGATCGTGACCGACGACAGCCCGGTCCGCCACATGCTCGTGCGCTTCAACGTCAGTGGAACCGGCGGCCGTGCCGTGCTGTCGGCGAAGTTGCGCCTGCACTGCGTCGATCCGTCACCCAAGGGGGGCGATTTCCACTCGGCCGCCACGAACTGGAGCGAATCCACGATGACGGCGGCCCAGGAGCCGAGCCTCGGAAGCACAACGGTCGCCTCGCTCGGATCCGTCGCAGCCGGCAATTGGTATGAGGTCGACGTCACGTCGCTCGTGACCGGCGACGGCGCCGTCGGCTTCGGCGCGACCTCGACGTCGACGGACGGTGCTTACTACGACTCCAAGGAAGGAGCGGCGGGAATGGCGCCGCAGCTCGTCCTGACGCTCGGTCCAGTGGATACGGCGCCCCCGACCGTGCCTACGAACCTCACCGGCACGGCGATGGCGAGCCGCGTCGACTTGTCCTGGACCGCTTCGACAGACGACAACGGCGTGGCGAGCTACCGAGTGTTCCGCAACGGAAGCCAGATCGGCACATCGACCACAACGAGCTTCTCCGACACGACCGTGCAATCGAATACGCAGTACCAGTACACGCTGGTGGCGGTGGACGTTGGCGGCAAGACCTCCACTCCCTCGAACGCATTCACAGTGACGACGCCGGCAGCGTCGAAGCTCCTGACGTTCACCCCGACCGACGACACCTACGCGGTGCAGGACGCGCCGAGTCAGAACTTCGGCACGTTCACGCAGGTCGGCACGGACGGCAGCCCCGTCACGAACATGCTCACGCGGTTTGTCGTGTCGGGCGTCGGCAGCGCAAAGGTGGTGTCGGCGAAGCTGCGCATCTACTGCATCAACCCGTCAGTGCTGGGCGGCGCGTTCCATGGTGCCGATCCGCTGTGGACCGAGTCGACGCTCACGTGGGCGACGCAACCGCCGATCGTCGCGACGACGGTTGGGTCCCTTGGGACAGTCGCTTCGAGCACCTGGTACGAGGTCGACGTGACGCCGCTTGTGACCCGTGACGGCGCCGTGAGCATCGCCGCGACCTCGACCTCCCCCGATGGCGCCTTCTATGCGTCCAAGGAGGGAACGGCAGGCTTCGCGCCGCAGCTGGTCGTGGCGACGGCTTGACGCGCCGTT
>DASXJE010000125.1 GCA_036497565.1 Mycobacteriales bacterium | reverse complement strand
AGGGTGGTGGCGGCGACGGTGACCTGTATCAGGGCGGGCGCCGGCTGGCCGGGTCCGCGGGTGTGGGCGAGGTCGGCCAGCGCGTCGGCGCGGCGGGCGTCCATCGACCGGCCGTCCGCGGTTTTCTTCGCGATGGTGGTGAGGCGGTGGTAGAGGGCGGTGGCGTCGGCGGCGCGTAGCAGCGCCCACAGTTCGGCCATGCCGTTCCCGGCGGGGGTGAGCACGACCCGCCGCTCGGCGTAGGCCTGCTCGTGGCGGTGTTGCGCGCCGGCGGGGTCGGCGGCGATCACCGCCCGCGCCAACGCCGCCCGCAGCTGGCCGAGGGTCTGGGTGGGTGCGCGGGGCAGCACCCGGTCCTGCACGACGCTGGCCTGGGTGGGGGTGAGGGCGGGTGGCGTCGACGACCGACCGGGCCTTGACCGCGTCGATCGCCCCGGTCGACCAGGCGTGCAGGGTGGCGGGCAGCCGGCCCGCCAGGTCGATCGCGGTGTGCAGCCGGGCCTGCGCGGCCGGGCGGGACAGCCGCAACGCCACCGCCAACTCATCCGCGGCGAACTCGCTCACCGACACCCCGTGATCATCGGAGCCGACCGGCGGGCGGCGGGCGGCGAACACCGCGATCGCGCCGGCCTGCCGCGCCTGCGCCCACGACGCCAGCCGGTCCCAACCGTCGATCACCTCGACCAGATCGTCATCGCCGAGCCGGTCCAGGTCGGTCCGCGCCAGCCGCGACGCCCACTCAGGTCCCACCGGACTGCTATCGAACATGCGTTCGATTCTAGGGACGCCGCCCCGAACCCCGCTCGCGCTGTCCACAACGACCCAGGGCCGGACCGATGATGGCCTTCCGGTCGGTGAGGTGGATAGGGTCCCGACATGCGCATATTGATCTCGGCCGACATGGAGGGTGTCACCGGCGTCACCTGGCCGGCCGACGTCGAGCCGGGCACCGAGCAGTGGCAGCGCTTCCGACGACTGTTCACCGGTGACGTCAACGCGGCGGTGGCCGGGCTGGTCGCGGGGGGCGCGGACGAGATCCTCGTCAACGAAGCGCACGACAACCAGCGCAATCTGCTGATCGAGGATCTCGACGAGCACGCGGACCTGCTCACCGGGCGGCACAAGGCTCTCTCGATGATGGAGGGCATCGACGGCGACGTCGACGGCGTGGTCTTCCTCGGCTATCACGCCGGAGCCGGTGTCGACGGGGTGCTGTCCCACACCTACCTCGGCAACTCGATCACCAACGTGTCTCTCGACGGTGACGCCGCCAGCGAGGGATGGCTCAACGCCGCGCTCGCCGCCGAGTACGGCGTACCTGTGCTGCTCGTCACCGGTGACGACCGCACCTGCGACGACGCTGCGAAGTACGCCCCCGACGCGCAGCGCGTCGCGGTCAAGAAATGCGTCTCCCGCTACGCCGCGATCTGCCACCCTCCCGCCCGCACCGCACGGGAGATCCGATCGGCCGCCGAGGCCGCCATGGCGCTCGCAGGCCGGACCGCGGGCGACGTCCGGTCGCACCGGGTGACCGTGTCCTTCGACGCCACCCAACTCGCGCTCGCCTGTCTCGCGGTGCCGACGGTGGAGCGGATCGGTGACCGGGAGATCGGCTACGACGCGGCCTCGATGCGCGACGCGATGACCTGTTTCAAGACCGTCACCTACGCCGCGTCGCACGCGGTGGAAAACGTCTACGGCTGACCCGGCGCCGGGATCAGCGGCGGGTCGAGGAGTCGCAGGACGCCCGCATCAGCGTCCAGTTCCGCGGCGACCCCGATGGGGTAGGTCTGGAAGTGCCCGCCGTGGCCGACGTCGGCGCGCATCAGCATCGGCACCCTGAGATCGCCGAGGCGTTCGGTGAGGATGGCCTCGATCGTCGCCCGCTCGCCGCAGTTGGTCCAGGTCCCGGTGATGATGCCCGCCACACCGTCCAGGTATCCGCTGCGGCGCAGCTGGGTCAGCATCCGGTCGATCCGGTAGTCGTCCTCGGTCTCCTCCTCGAGCACGAGAATCGCCCCGCGGGCCGGCCAGCAGGTGTCCGTGCCGATCGAGGACGCCAGCAGTGTCAGGCAGCCGCCGGCCGTCACGCCGCGCGCCGTTCCACCCACGGCGGCGACTCCGTCGGCGTAACGGATCTCGGTGGCCCGTTCGGGCTGCATCAGCGTGCGGGCGAGGGAGGCGAACGAATACGGGTCGCCCGAGCCGACCTGCTCGACCATCGGGGCCAGCAGCGACGACCAGCCGAGCCGTACGGCGACCGCCTCGAGCACGGCCGTGACGTCGGAGAACCCGGCGAGCACCTTGGGGCGCAGGTCGGGCAGGCCGGTCCAGTCCATCGCGGCGAGCGTGCGCTGTGCGCCGGATCCACCGGTGGCGAAGAGGATTCCGGCGATGTCGGGGTCGAGAAGCGCGCTGCGCAGATCGCCGGCCCGCAGCGTGTCGTCGCCGGCGAGATAGGACCGGAACGACCCGGTCGTCTCCGCGGTCGGGTAGCTGACCGGGTGCAGTCCGGCGAGGCGCAGCGTGTCCATTCCGAAGGCGAGCCGTTCCTGGCTCGCTGTGCTGCTCGCAGACAGCACCGCGACCCGGTCGCCGGCGCGAAGCGCCGCCGGTCGCTGCAGCGATCGCGGAGCCGGCACCGTCACCGCGCCCGCTCCTCCTCGACGATGTCGGCGAATGCCTCGGGAGCCTCGTCGGGGAAATGGCAGGCGACGAGTGTCCGCGCGGCCGAGTCGGCCGGCAGTACGGCGAGTTCGGTGCTGGTGCACAGGGCCGCCCGGTCGCCGAGCGCGGCGCGCCGCGGACACCGTGGGTGGAAGCGGCAGCCGCCCGGGATGGCGGTCGGGTCCGGTGGCTCACCAGTGAGCGGGGTGGGCTTGCCCCGACCGGAGTAGCTCTCGGGAAGCACCGAGATCAGCGCCCGGGTGTAGGGGTGCTGTGGGTGCTGCAGTACCTCCTCGACCGTGCCGAGCTCGACGATCCGGCCGAGATACATCACAGCGACTCGGTCGGCGATGTTCCAGGCGAGGCCGAGGTCGTGGCTCACCACGACGGCGGACAGGCCGAGATCGTTACGCAGGTCGAGCATCAGGCGCAGGATCTCGCCCCGGACCGAGGCGTCCAGCGAGGACACCGGTTCGTCGGCGACGATGACGGTCGGATCGAGGGCGAGCGCGCCGGCGATCACGACCCGCTGCTGCTGGCCGCCGGAGAGCTCGTGCGGGTAACGCGCGACGAACTGCTCCGGTGGACGCAGCCCGGCGCGGGTCAGTGCCGCATAGACCCGGTGGTTCAGGTCGGTGCGGATGCCGTGCAGTCGCGGGCCCTCCGCGACCGCGTCGAAGACGGTCTGCCGCGGATTCAGCGCGGCTGAAGGGTCCTGCAGCACCAACTGCACGTGTCTGCGGTAGGCCTTGAGCCGGCCGGCCGAGTAGCGGAGCGGGGTGCCGCCGTAGCTGATCTGCCCGCGGCTGGGTTTCACGAGTCCGATCAGAGCTCGGGCGAGGGTGCTCTTGCCGCAGCCGGATTCGCCGACGAGGGCCACGATCTCGCCCGCACCCAGGGTGAGGTTGACGCCGTCCACGGCACGCGCCGCGCGGCGCCCCCGCTGGGCGGGAAAGGTCACCGCGAGGTCGCGCGCCTCGAGGACAGGCTCGGCCGTCATGCGTCGCTCCGCGAGCCGGCCGGGGACTCCGCCGCGCTGGCCGAGGACGCGTCGACGTCGGTGAACTCGGGGAGGACGCGGATGCAGGCGGACTCGCGACTGTCGATCCGGTCGGCCGGCCAGAGGGCGATCTCGTGCTCGCGGCAGGCGTCCATCACGACCGGGCATCGGGGCGCGAACGCGCATCCGGCGATGTCGCTCCGCAGGTCGGGCGGATCTCCGGCGAGGCCGGCGGGGGACAGCCGCGACGCGGGGTCGCCGATGCGGGGGAATGCTCCGGACAGGGCGCGGGTGTAGGGGTGGCGCGGTTCGGTGATCAGCTCGCGAGACGGCCCGATCTCGACGATCCGGCCGGCGTACATCACGGCGAGGCGTTCGCAGGTCTCGGCGAGCACGGACAGATCGTGGCTGATCATGATCATGCCGATCTGGGAATCCCGGACCAGGTCCGTCAGCAGTTCGAGGATCTGCGCCTGGACGATGACGTCGAGGGCCGTGGTGGGCTCGTCGGCGATGATGAGATCGGGGTCGCAGGCCAGGGCCATGGCGATCATCACCCGCTGCCGCTGACCCCCGGAGAGCTCGTGCGGGTAACTCCGGGCGCGTCGTGCGGACACTCCGACCGAATCCAGCAGCGTCGCCGTACGCTCGCGCGCGGCCCGCTCACCGACCTTCGAGTGCAGCAGGATCGGTTCGCGGATCTGCTCACCGACCGACCGGACCGGGTTCAGCGCGCTCATGGCGCCCTGGAAGACGACCGATGCCCCGGCCCAGCGCACGGCCCGGATCCGCGCCCAGTTCGCCTCGAGAAGATCCTCGCCCCGGAATCGCA
This sequence comes from Mycobacteriales bacterium, assembly GCA_036497565.1. Taxonomy (NCBI): domain Bacteria; kingdom Bacillati; phylum Actinomycetota; class Actinomycetes; order Mycobacteriales; species Mycobacteriales bacterium. Next base: position 30,965 of record DASXJE010000125.1, on the reverse strand, counting down.
CGGTGCCGGTGATGGTGGCCGAGGCCGGCAGCAGCCGGAGCAGGCTCAGCGCGACGGTCGACTTGCCGGAGCCGGATTCGCCTGCCATGCCGAGGCTCTGCCCCCGGTCGAGGGTCAGGTCGACGCCGCGTACGGCGCGGACGGACTCACCGCCGGTGTGGTAGGTGACCGCGAGGTCGCGGACGTCGAGGAGCTGATCACTCACGAGCCGGTGGCCATCCGTGGGTTGAGCACGTGCTCGATCGCCCGGCCGGTCATGGTGAAACCGAGGACGACGATCACGATCGCGATGCCCGGAGGCAGCAGGTACCACCAGGCTCCCTGGGTCACCGCCCCGGTCTGGAACGCCTCGTTGAGCATCGATCCCCAGGAGACCTCGGTGGGGTTGCCCAGTCCGAGGAACGTCAGGGTGGTCTCGTCCAGGATCGCGCCGGCGACCGTCAGCGTGCCCGACACGAGGATCAGGGGCATCACGTTAGGCAGCACGTGCCGGGAGACGACCTGCATGTTGCCGGCCCCCAGCGCGCGGACGCGCTCGACGAAGGGCCGGGCTTCGACCGCGAGGGTCTGCGCGCGGACCAGCCGGGCGGTGCCGGTCCAGGAGGTGACGGCGATCGCGATGGTGATCGAGGCCGACCCCTGACCGAGGACCGCGGCGAGCGAGATCGCCAGCGGCAGGCTGGGCAGCGCGATGAACCAGTCGGTCACGTGCATCAGGCCGCGCCCGATCCAGCCCTGATAGTGACCGGCGAACAATCCGATCGCGGCGCCGAGAATCATGGTGAGCGCGGTGGCGATGATCCCGATCGCCAAGGACGCGCGGGAGCCCCACACGATCAGGGTGAGCACCGACCGGCCCGGCTGATCGGTGCCGAGCGGGTACTGCGCGGTCGGTGCGTGCAGCAACGGGCCGGTCGCCTTGGTGACGTCCAGGTCGTTCGGCCCGATCCAGAGCGGTGCCGTCAACGCGAGCCCGATGATCGCCACCAGGATGCAGACCCCGGCGATACCGGTGGGCATCCGGAAGAATGCTCGGAGGAACCGTCGTAACGCCTGTGTGCGCGGCGGCGCCGGTGCGATGCCGGGTGCCAGCGTCAGGTCGATGGCGGTCATGATCGCGTCCGCATCATTGGGCCCGCACGCGCGGATCCAGATAGCGGTAGAGCAGGTCGGCGAGCAGGTTCATCACGATGACCGAGGCACTGAAGATGATGAAGGTGCCCTCGAGCAGTTGCAGGTCGGGGATCTTCAGCGCGTTGAACGTCAGGTAACCGAGTCCTGGCCACGAATAGACCGTCTCGACGGCGATGGCACCGCCGATCAGGCCGCCGATCTGCAGGAAGATGACGGTGACCGACGGCAGCAGCGCATTGGGCACCGCGTGCTTTCGCCGGACGTCGTCGTCGCGCAGTCCCTTCGCGCGCGCCGTGAGCAGGTAGGGGCTACCTAACTCGTCGATGATCGACGACCGCATGATCGTCACGTACTGCGCGAAGACCACCAGGACCAGGGTCAACGCCGGCAGCACGAGATGGTGGGCGACGTCCAGGATCTGCGCGAAGGTGCCGCCGGTGAATCCCGGCGTGGTCATTCCGGCGGCCGGGAACAACGCCGGGATCGGACCGAAGCCGACGCTGAAGAGGACGAGCAGGATGAGTCCCAGCCAGAAGGTCGGCACTGACCACAGCGTCAGCGACGTGCCCGACGCGACGCGGTCGAGCAGGCTGCCGTGCCGCCAGCCGCTGCGGATGCCGAGCCACAGCCCCAGCACCACCGAGATCACCGTCGCGGTCCCGGTGAGCAGCAGGGTCGGACCGATCCGGCTGCCGATCAGCGAGGCGACCGACTGCTGGTACTGGTAGGAGTAGCCGAGTTGGCCGGTGAAGACGTGTCCGACGAATGTCAGGAATCGGTGCCACACCGGCTCGTCGACACCCAACTGCCGGCGCAGGGTCGCGATCTGCGCGGCGCTGACCGGTCGACCCCTGGTCAGCGTGCCCACCGGGTCCGAGGGCATCAGGCTGAACAGCACAAAACCGATGACCAGGGTGATGAAGAAGCTCACGACCGCGGCCAGCACCTTGCGCGCCAGGTAGGACAGGAACGTCGAGCGGCTCGACGGCTGATCGGCCAGCTTGCCGGCCGCCGCCGCAGGGTCGAGGTCGACCGCGGTGGATACCGTCATCGGCTACTCGCGATCGGCTGCAGGGCTCCGGCGGCGGACCACCAGGAGCGCCGCGACCGCAACGACGACGACGACGGCGATACCGATGCCGATGAAGAGACCCGTGTTGCTGCTGGTCCCGGAACTGCTTGCGGCGACCGGTTTGGCGACCCGCCAGTCGTAGAACGGATTCTGATGCAGGTAGATGCCCTGGGCATTCGGGCCGCCGAAGGTGTAGTTCGCCACCTTCGTGGTGTCGACGGCCGCCAGCTGGTCCTGGTAATAGAGCATGATGTCGACGTTTGCGTCGTACAAGATGCTCTGCATCTTGCGGATCGTCGTCGCCCGCTCGGTCTGATTGAACTGCGACTGCTGGAGTCCGAACAGCTTGTCGTACTGCTTGTCACAGAAGAACGCGTCGGTGTTGCCACCCTTGCCGGCGTTGTCCTGAGGGAGTACGGCGCAGGTCTGGATCGACATGAGGTACGTCGGGTCCGCCCCGGTGGACCAGCCGTCCATCAGGATGTCCCAGTCGCCCTTGGCGAGCGCGGCATTGAGGGCCGAGAAGCTCTGCGGCTCGATCGTGAGCTTGATGCCGATCGCCTGCATCCAGCCCTGCAGGTAGGGCGCGATCTGACCATCGGTGGTCTCGTCGGAGTGGATGCCCAGCCGGAAGGTCAGCGGCTTGTGCGTCTTGGGATCGACCCGGACGCCGCCGGAACCCTTGGTGTAGCCGGCAGCGTCGAGGATCTGGTTGGCCTTGGCCGGGTTGTAGCTGATCCGCTGTGCGGCGGTCGGCTGCCAGGCCCATTGCGGGAACCCTGACGGGATGTAGCCGGCGCCTTCCTGACCGAGTCCGTCGAGCACCTTGTCCACGAGCGTCTTCCGGTTGATCGCGTAGGCGATCGCCGTACGGACGCGCTTGTCCGCGAGGATCGGATTTCCGGTCCCCATCGGCTTCCCGGTCTTGGTGTGCGCGCCCGGGTTGATCTCGATGCCTTGCCAGCCGACCGGAGCCGACTGATAGGTCTTGACGCCCTTGGTCGTTTTCAGGGCGTTGTACTCGGTCGCCGTGATGAGCGCATTCTGCTGCAGCGACCCGCTCTTCAACGCCGCGACGCTCGCATCGCTGCTCTTGTAGTAGTAGGAGATCAGCTTGTCGAATTTCGGCGCGCCCATGTAGAAACTCTTGTTCGCGGTCATGGTCGCGTACTGGTCGGTCTTGTAACCGGTGAGAATCCACGGTCCGTAACCGACGACGGGGAAGTCGGTGTTGAGATTGCTCTTCAGGTCGGCCACCCGCGACTTCCAGACGTGCGCGGGCACGACCGGGATCGAGAGATAGAGAATGTTGGCCTGCGGCGTTTTGGTGTTGATGACGAACGTCGTGTCATTCGGCGCGCTGACGCTCTTGAAGTTCGCGACCAGTGAGCCGTTGGCGGTCGCGGCGACATCGTTGGTCATCACCAGGTGATAGGTCCAGTAGATGTCCTGCGCGGTGATCGGGGTGCCGTCGCTCCACTTCAGACCCTTGCGGATCGTGAAGGTCCAGGTCAGGTCGTCGCTCGATCGCTTCCAACTGGTCGCGAGATAGGCGCTCGGATTGTTGTGTGCATCGCTGATGGTGAGCGCCGGGTAGATGCTGTTGATGATGTTCAGTTCACCGTCGTAGATCGAGATGAACGGGTTGAACGTCGACAGCTGGGTGTCGGAGGCGATCTCGAGCGTGGTCGGCGACGCGGCCGACGCCGCGGTGCTCCCTCCGACCAGGACCGCGAGTCCGAGCAGCGCGAGGCTGGCGACGGCGGCGATGATGCGGCGTGACCGGCCGGTGGCGGGTGCCTCCCGGTGCGTGGTCGGTGTCGTCACTACGGCGTACTCCCTGATGGTGGGCGGGATGTGGGGCCGCGGTCAGGCCCATAACCACGCGGGGGAGTACAACATGGTTCAGAAGTGACGGTCAAGGACGGCAGGTGAACGAAACCATCCTGAAACATAGGCGTCGAAGGGTCTAGCGTGGACGAGCTTTCGCCACCCGGTTTGTTCGACCGGATCCGCGCGCACGTGGGGGACCTGTCACCCTCCGAGCGCCGGGTCGCCCGCGCCCTGCTGGCCGGTCCGCCGACGATCGGTCTCGAGTCCTCGGCCCGGCTGGCCGAGCATGCCGGAGTGAGTGGGCCGACGGTGAGCAGGTTCGTCCAGCGCCTCGGCTTCGACAGTTACGGCGACTTCCAGCGGGTCCTGCACGAGGACATCGCCGCCCAGGTCAGGTCGCCCGTCGACGACTACGGCTGGCCGCAGCACAACGGGGCGGCAGCGGGTACGGCCGAGGAGGCGCTGGCCACTTCTGCGCGGGCGCTGGGCGACGCGGTCGCCGCGAGCGTCGAGAGCCTGAGCCCGGCCGACCTCGCCGGTGCGAGCGAACTGCTCGCCGACCCGAACCGCACCGTCGTCTCGTCGGGCGGCTGGGTGAGCCAGGCCCTCGCCGGCTATCTGGCCACGGCGCTGCGGGAGATCCGGCCGCGGGTCCGGGCGATCCCGCCGATCGCGAGCGAACGGGCGACCGCGATCGCCGATGTCACGAAGAAGGACGTCGCGGTGGTGTTCGACTTCCGCCGCTACGAACACGACACCTACGACTTCGCGGTCGCCATGCGCGCCGGCGGTGCGCGGATCATCCTCTTCACCGACCCGTGGCTGTCCCCGATCGCCGAGCACGCCGACGCGGTCCTGACCGCGCGGGTCGTCGGGCCGGCACCCTTCGACACCCTCACTCCGGCCCTCGCCGTGGTCGAGGCGGTCGTGACTATGGTCGCCGAGGTCGCGGGGGAGGCGGGCCGGCGGCGCTTCGAACGCTTCGGTGCCGTCGCGGACCTCTGGCTGCGCCTTTGGCCGGCGTCCGACGACGACCCCGTGTGACGGGCCGGGTCGTCGCCACGCTCAGCGCAGCCGCCCGCGCATCCCGAGACCGGCCAGTGCGAGCCCGACGACGATGATCACCGGGCCGGCGACCGCCCAGAACGTCTGGCCGCTCATCGAACTGCCCATGAGTACGCCGGTGCCCTGCAGGGTGAAGACGAGGCCGAGCAGAGCGACGGCCACGCCCACGGCGATCCATACCGGCTTCCGCATCGTGACGGCTCCTCAGGCTGGTCGGTGCTTCCGAACGGACACGGCCGGGCCGCGCCATCGGTTCAGCCCCGGGAGCAGGCGAATCGACGAACAAGGACGTCGATCGTCCGCAACTGCTTCTACATTCTCCTGCATGGGCACCGTAGAAGTGAGTGTGGACGGTTACCGGATCGAACCGCTGGGGCGACAGACGTGGGATGCGTTCGCCGATCTGGCGGAGCGTCACAACGGCGTATGGGGTGGGTGCTGGTGCACCTGGTTCCATCTCTACCCCGACCCCCCGGAGCGCAAAGAGCTCGGCCACCGCGAGTTCAAGCGGCAACTCGTCGAGAAGAACCGCGCTCACGCGGCGCTGGTGTTCGACGACGACGTCGCGGTCGCCTGGGCCGAGTACGGGCCGGTTGAGGAACTCCCGAACATCCATCACCGCAAGGAATGGGAACAGGGACTCGAACGCATGCCGGACTACCGGATCACCTGCCTGTTCGTGGACCGCCGGTACCGGCGTAAGGGGATGGCGGCGGTCGCCGTACGAGGCGCGCTGGCAATGATCGCCGCGGCCGGTGGCGGCCTGGTCGAGTCCTACCCGCACGACCTCCCGCCGGGCAAGAAGACCTCGTCGTCGTTCCTCTACAACGCCACCAGGACGATGTACGAGCAGCTCGGATTCAGCTACCAGCGGCCCAAGGGCAAGGGCAACTGCGTCATGACCAAGGTGGTCAAGGCAGGCTCGGTGGGCCGGTTAGCTGCTGACCGGTGACCCACCCCGGCGGGTGCCGGTCCGGGACTCCAGCACCGGCGCTCCGTCGCCGGTCAGGTCGCCGGCGGAGACCGCGCGACCGGTCATCGCAAGCAGCAGCGACGTCCCGGAGCCGGACACCTCGGGTCCCTCACCGTGCGACCAGTCGACGTCGGCCGCGGTGAGGCGCAGGCCCTGCATCCGTTTGCGACCGCCGACCGGGAAGGTTGCGCTCTTGTACATCTCCAGGCAGGCGGTGACGGCGCGCGGGTCGACGGTTCCGGATAGCCCGAGCGGTCGGCGGATGTCCTCGCCGTGCACCACGATCTCGCCGAGCATCGCCATGACGGGTGCCGGCGGATGGTTCGTCGTCGTCGTACGCGCCCGGATCCGATCGACGATCTCGGCCGTGCCGAGTTCCCCGAGGACGTGGGCCCTGCGGTCCATCAGCGTGTTGAAGCGGAAGCCGGTGCCGGCCATGCCGGTCAGGAAGGACCCGGTGGTCTGCTCGGCTCCCGCCAGGATGTGCGCGGCCGCCAGTTTCACCGTCCAGCCCGCGCACAGCGACGGTTCGGCCCACTGAGCGGTGGTGAGCGTGCCCAACGTGTCGGCCATTGCGCTGCGCTCGGAATGGATCAGCACCCAGGTCTGCGCGTCGTCGGTCATGACCGTCTCCCGTCCTGGCGGCGGCCGGTCGCCGTCCCCTACTCATCCGACGATCGGCCGGGTCGCGCATCGACAGGCACCCGCCGGTTCACTCGACCGGGGGAAGGTGGCTACGAAGCGAGCAGGTCGACCGAGGCCCGCCACAGCCGACCGGCCGCGTGCGGGTCGAGCGCATAGGCAGCGACGCCGCGGCGGGTGCCGGGCTGGTTCGGGCCGGCCTCGTTGCAGTCCTCGAAGTAGCGGCCGCCGACACCGTCGAGCAGCGGCGACGCCGCGAGCAGGACGGACGTCGCGGCGCCCTGTTCGGGCGTCTTCCAGGAGACTCCGGTCGAGCCGCCGACGCGGGCCCGCATCCGGTCGAGCTCCGCGTCGTCGAGGTGGCGCTGCAGGTTGGTCCGGATCGCGCCCGGCATCAGGGCGTTGACGGTGATCCCGTCGCCCGCCCAGCGGTTGGCCGCCTCGACGGCGAAGAGGACGTTGGCGGTCTTCGACTGTCCGTAGGCGACCCAGGGGTCGTAGGCCCGGGCCCGGAACTGGATGTCCTCGAAGACGACCGGCGAGATGAGGTGCCCGCTCGAGCTGACCGACACGATTCGCGCCGAGCCGGCCGCGGCGAGCGCGGTGTGCAGGCCGGATGCGAGGGCGAAGTGACCCAGGTGGTTGGTCGCGAACTGCATCTCCCAGCCTTCGGCCGTACGCATCTCGGGCGAGGCCATCACCCCGGCGTTGTTGACGAGGATGTGCAGCGGGCCGTCCCACAGCGCGACGAAGGCGGCGACGGACGCCCGGTCGGCGAGATCCAGCGCCTCGACGGCGATCTGATCGTTGCCGGTCGTCGCGATGATGTCCTCGGCGACCCGCTTGCCGGCCTCGAGATTGCGGACGGCGAGGGTCACCGCGGCACCCGATCCGGCGAGTGCGCGGGCGGTCTCGATCCCGATGCCCGAGGCGGCTCCGGTCACGATCGCGCGGCGGCCGCTGAGGTCGATGCCGGCGGCGACCTCGGCGGCGGTGGACCGGTCGGTGAACGGCGTGCGGAGGAGTGCGGTGGTCATGGTGGTGTCCCGTCCTGCTCGGTGATGAGAACCCGGGGAAGCCGGTAGTATTCGAAGCGGAGGCGCCTCCGCTCACTGCCATCACGATAACCGGAGCCCCCTCCGCTTAGCAAGCGATTCCGGAAGGAGGGCCGTGCCGGCCATTCGCCAGCGCGCGGACGCGAGACGCAACCGCGACCGACTCCTCCACGCCGCCGTCCGGGCATTCTCCGCGGGCGGTCCGGACGACACGCTCGAGGCGATCGCGAAGGACGCCGGCGTCGGGATCGGGACCCTCTACCGGCACTTCCCGACCCGCGACGCGCTGGTCGAGGCGGCCTACCGCAACGAACTCGCGCGGCTCTGCGATGCGGCGGCGGAGCTTCTGCAGACGCTGCCGGCCGACCGCGCGCTCCGGGTATGGATGGACCGCTTCGTCGACTACATGACGACGAAGCGCGGAATGGCGGACGCCCTGCGGGCGGTGATCGCCTCCGGCGGCAATCCCTACGCGCAGAGCCGGGACCGGCTCGTCGCCACCCTCACCGACCTGCTGCATGCCGGTGCGGCGGCCGGGACGGTGCGGACGGACGTCGCTGCGGGCGACGTACTGGCCGGCCTCAGCGGGGTGTCCCTCGCCGCGGGCGAACCGGCCCAGCGGGATCAGGCCCGCCGCCTGCTCGACCTGCTGATGGACGGGCTCCGCCACCGCGCCGGTGCTCCGCCCGCCGCGGACTGACCCAACGCCTGTTGAGAGGTGCCGATCGTGCCCGTCTCCGTCACCGACCACCCGGACGCACACCGCTACGAGATCCGGACCGACGGCGAACTCGCCGGCTTCGCCGCGTACCGCGCGCAGCCCGGGCGGATCGACTTCGTGCACACCGAGATCGACCCCCGGTTCGCCGGGCACGGTCTGGCGAGCGACTTGATCCGGCACGCGCTCGACGACGCCCGCGCCCGCGGGCTGGCCGTGCTTCCCTATTGCCCGTTCGTCCTCGGCTTCATCGAGCGGCACGAGGAGTACCGCGACCTGGTCCCCGAGCAGGACCGGTCGTTGTTCGGTCTGTCCGACGGAACTGCTTGACCACCACCGGTCCGCCGGAGCACCGTATGTCCGTGCCTGCGACCGATGTGGCTCGAGCCGGCACTCGACCGGGGGTCGGACCGCGCGCTGTACAACGTCAGGCACTACCCCCGTCCTCGGGTGCGGCCCTCGACGCGTTCGAGCGGCACCTGTCGCTCGAGCGGGGACTCTCCGAACACACCGTCCGCGCCTACGTCGGCGACGTGGTGAGCCTGCTCGACCACCTCAGCCGGCACTCGGCCGGCGCTCTCAGCGATCTCGATGTCGCCGTCCTGCGCAGCTGGCTGGCCCGGCTGCGGTCGGGCGGGGCCGCTCGGGCCAGCCTGGCCCGGCGGGCCGCGGCCGCCCGGGTGTTCACGGCGCACGCCCACCGCACCGGGCTGCTCGACCACGATCCCGGACTACTGCTCGCCAGTCCGAAGCCGCACCGGGAACTGCCGCCGGTGCTGCGCCCCGGACAAGCCGGCGCGCTGGCCGATTCGGTCGCCGACTCCGGGCCGTTGGGGTTGCGCGACCGGCTGGTCGTCGAACTGCTCTACGGGACCGGGATCCGCGTCGGTGAGCTGGTGCGACTCGACATCGACGAGGTCGACCGCGACCGGCGCCTGGTCCGCGTCCTCGGCAAGGGCGGCAAGGAACGGGGAGCGCCCTACGGCGTACCGGCGGAGACCGCGCTGGAGGCATGGCTGCGACACGGCCGGCCGGCGCTCGCGGTGGCGGGCAGCGGTCCGGCGCTCGTCCTGGGCCGTCGCGGCCGGCGCATCGACCCGCGGACGGTACGGCGGATCGTGCACGAGCGGCTCGCCAAGGTGGAGGGAGCGCCGGATCTCGGGCCGCACGGGCTCCGGCACAGCGCCGCGACGCACCTGCTCGAAGGCGGCGCCGACCTGCGGACGGTGCAGGAGATCCTGGGTCACGCCAGTCTCGCGACGACGCAGATCTACACCCATGTCTCGGCCGAGCGGCTGCGTTCGGTCTACCGCCAGGCCCATCCCCGGGCCTGATCCGCGGCGCGACGCTCATCCGGGCAGCGGGAGCAGCCGCACCCGCACGGGGCGCACCAGCAGCAAGGGGTCGAGATAGACCGCACCGCGGCGCAGGCCCCAGTGCAGGCACGCCGCGACCGGGCACCCCGGATGTCCCGGCTCGAGCCGACCCAGCAGGTCGCCCGGGCCGACCGTCGCCCGGGCCCGGACGACGGCGGTGACCGGCTCGTAGGTCGTCTCCAGGCCACCCGGGTGATGGACCGTGACCACCCCGCGGCCGGCGAACTGCGCGGCGAACCCGACCACCCCCGGACCCGCAGCCCGCACCGGCTCGCCGATCGTGCCGGCGAGATCCACACCGCGATGCCCCGGGCCGTAGGCGGTCTTCGGCGGCCGGAACCCCCGCGTGACCCGAGGCCGGCCGGGCAGCGGCCACCGCCAGGTGCTCGCCGCGACGTCGGGCGGCCGGGCGGCGATCCGCGGGGCGACGGCCGGTCTCGCCGCGCCCCGCGACGGCGCCGGGCCGATCTCGGCGCGTGCGGCGACGGCACCGCACGACAGTGCCACCACGAGCACGGCCAGCCCGATCGCCCGCCCACCCGCTCCGCGTCCGATCCGCATACCGGCACCGTGCCGGACCGACCGGGCGGGCACAGCGACCGCCGGCGATCTGGGGACAAGCCGCCCCGCTGTGGACAGCTGATTGCGCCCGCGGGCCGGGTCGGGTAACGGAATGCCGCTCCGAGTCGCCGACCCCGTACACTGGCCGTGCGGCTCGCTTCGGCGGGTCGACTTCGCGTGCCCTCCTCCCCGCCCGCGGCGGGGACGGCGGAGGTCGCCTCGGTCCCGGTCCGCCGGGCTCATCGGCCACCGCAGTCGGGCACCAGGGCGGCGGCCACCCGGTCGACCGCGACAACCGAGGAGCGCGCTCCGGCGCGCGAGCAAGAGAGGACGCGCCCGATGGCCGTCGTCACCATGAAGAACCTGCTTGACGCAGGCGTCCATTTCGGACATCAGACCCGCCGGTGGAACCCGAAGATGAAGCGCTTCATCTTCACCGAGCGCAACGGCATTTACATCATCGACCTGCAGCAGACGCTGACCTACATCGACTCGGCGTACGACTTCGTCAAGGAGACGGTCGCGCACGGCGGGACGATCCTGTTCGTCGGCACCAAGAAGCAGGCCCAGGAAGCGGTCGCCGAGCAGGCGCAGCGGGTCGGCATGCCCTTCGTCAACCACCGCTGGCTGGGCGGCATGCTCACCAACTTCCAAACCGTCCACAAGCGGCTGCAGCGCCTGAAGGAGCTCGAGACCATCGAGCAGACCGGCGGCACGACGGTGATGACGAAGAAGGAGTCGCTGATCCTGCAGCGGGAGAAGGACAAGCTCGACCGCACCCTCGGCGGCATCCGCGACATGGCCCGGGTGCCGAGCGCGGTGTGGGTCGTCGACACCAAGAAGGAGCACATCGCGGTCGGCGAGGCCCGCAAGCTCGGCATCCCCGTCGTCGCGATTCTCGACACCAACTGCGACCCCGACGAGGTCGACTACAAGATCCCCGGCAACGACGACGCGATCCGTAGCGCCACGCTGCTCACGAGGGTCATCGCCGACGCGGTCGCCGACGGTCTGATCGTGCGTGCCGGGGCCAACGCCCAGGCGTCCGACGGCAGCGACAAGCCGGAGCCGACCGGAGCCGTCGGCCAGGACGAGCCGATGCCGGAGTGGGAGCGCGACCTGCTGGTCGGCGCCAACGCCGCCCCGGAGTCGGGGTCGACCGGCGGATCGGCCACGGCCCAGGCACCGGCCGCCGACGCACCCGCCAGTTCGGCACCGGCGACCGAGGCTCCGGCGGCCGAGGCTCCGGCGGCCGAGGCCCCGGCGGCCGAGGCACCGGCGACTGAGGCACCGGCGACTGAGGCACCGAGCGGCGAGGGCACTGCGCAGCAGGGCTGAGCGTCCGGCCCGGCGCAGACAGCGTCGGTCGGCATAGCCGCGCCACCGGTGGCACGTCACCGGTGGCACACCACGGGGGCACGGCTCGGATCGGACTCGCCGCCGAGACCTTGCCGCCGAGACATTCGAGACGAGAGACGAGATGGCGAACTACACCGCAGCAAATGTGAAGAAGCTCCGGGACCTGACCGGTGCCGGCATGCTTGACTGCAAGAACGCGCTGCAGGAGGCCGACGGCGACATCGACAAGGCCGTCGAGGTCCTGCGGGTCAAGGGCGCCAAGGGCGTCGGCAAGCGTGAGGGGCGTACGGCGTCCAACGGGCTCGTCGCGGCCCGGCTGGACGGCGGGGAGACCGGTGTCCTGGTCGAGCTGAATTGCGAGACCGACTTCGTCGCCAAGACCGACGGGTTCCAGCAGCTGGCCGCGACCGTGGCGGACATCATCGCCGAGGGCCGGCCGGCCGACGTCGACGCGCTGCTGGCGACCACCCACGACGGGTCGACGGTCAAGCAGATCCTCGACGAGGCCAACGCCTCGATGGGGGAGAAGATCGAGGTACGCCGGTTCGACCGGTTCGCCCCGGACACCGCCTCCGGTGCCGGCGGGTACGTCGCGGCGTACCTGCACAAGACGATGCCGGACCTGCCGCCGGCGGTGGGAGTGCTGGTCGAGCTCGACGTCGAGCAGCCGACCGTCGCGAAGGACGTCGCGCAGCACATCGCGGCGATGGTGCCCCGCTACGTCACCCGCGCCGAGATCCCGGCCGAGACGCTCGCCACCGAGCGGCGGATCGCCGAGGAGACCGCGCGCGAGGAGGGTAAGCCCGAGCAGGCGCTGCCGAGGATCATCGAGGGCCGGCTCAACGGGTTCGTCAAGGACGTCACCCTCACCGATCAGGCGTTCGTCAAGGAGCCGAAGAAGACCGTCGGAGCGGTGCTGGACGAGGCGGGCGTGACCGTACGCAGGTTCGCGCGGTACCGCGTCGGGCAGTCCTAGCCGCCCCCTTGCCCGCCGCCCGAGGAGGCATGCTGTGACGTGGACCAGGGTCCTGCTGAAGCTGTCCGGGGGGGCGCTCGCCGGTGGCGGCGGGCTCGGCGTCGACCCCGACGTCGTCGCCCGGATCGCCGAGCAGGTCACCGACGTCGTCCGCTCGGGAGTGCAGGTCGCGGTCGTGGTCGGCGGCGGGAATTACTTCCGCGGAGCTCAGCTCTCCGAGCGCGGCATCGACCGGGCCCGGGCCGACTACATGGGCATGCTCGGCACGGTGATGAACTGCCTCGCACTGCAGGACTTCTGCGAGAAGCAGGGCGTCGAGACGAGGGTGCAGACCGCGATCACCATGGGTCAGGTCGCCGAGCCCTACATCCCCCGCCGGGCCGTGCGGCACCTGGAGAAGGGGCGGGTCGTGATCTTCGGCGCCGGCCTCGGGGCGCCGTACTTCTCCACCGACACCTGTGCCGCGCAGCGCGCCCTCGAGATCGGGTGTCAGGTCGTGCTGCTCGGCAAGAGCGGGGTCGACGGCGTCTACGACGCCGATCCGGCGCACCACCCGGGCGCCGCGAAGATCGACCACATCGGCTACCAGGAGGTCATCGCCCGGGAGCTGAAGGTCGCCGACGCGACGGCGTTCAGCCTCTGCATGGACAACGATCTGCCGATCGTCGTGTTCGACCTCATGACGTCCGGCAACATTGCCCGGGCCGTCGCAGGTGAGAAGATTGGGACAATCGTCAGCGCCGCCGGCTGACCGGAAGACGCAGTCGCCTGACCCAGGAGGCCACACCGTGATCGACGAGACCCTGTTCGACGCCGAAGAGCGGATGGAGAAGGCGGTTGCGGTCGCCCGGGAGGAGCTGGGCGCGATCCGCACCGGGCGGGCGAGTCCGCAGATGTTCGCCAAGATCGTCGTCGACTACTACGGCACCCCGACACCGCTGCCGCAGCTGTCGACCATCAGCACGCCCGAGCCGCGGATGGCGATCGTCAAGCCCTACGACCCGGGCCAGCTCGGCGCGATCGAGCGGGCGATCCGGGACAGCGACCTCGGGGTCAACCCCGGCAACGACGGCACCATCATCCGGGTCGTCTTCCCCCAGCTCACCGAGGAGCGGCGGCGGGACTTCGTGAAGGTCGCGCGGCACAAGGGCGAGGAGTCGCGGGTGTCGATCCGCAACGTCCGCCGGCACGCCAAGGATGCCCTCGACAAGATCATGAAGGACGGCGACGCCGGGGAGGACGAGGTCCACCGGGCGGAGAAGGAGCTCGACGACACGACCGGAAAGTACGTCGCGTCCGTCGACGAGCTGCTCAAGCACAAGGAAGCCGAGCTGCTCGAGATCTGATGCCGCCCACCCACAGCGCGGAGCCGGAGGGGCGGGCGGAGCGGTCGGGCCAAGGCCGGGCCGGCCGGGATCTGCGGGCGGCGATCGGTGTGGGGGTCGTCCTCGGCGGGATCGTCGTGGCGACCCTCTTCACCTACCGCGGCGGCTTCGTGATCGTGCTGGCCGTGACGGTGGCGGTCGGGATCACCGAGATCACCCGGTCGATGGCGCACGTGGACGCGCACCCGCCGCTCGTTCCGCTTCTGGTCGGCGGGATCGCCATGGTCGGCGCCGCCTGGTTCCGGGGGAGCGAGGCGCTGGTCATGGCGTTCCTCCTGACCTGCCTCGCCTGCCTGATCTGGCGGCTGGGCCGCGGCCCGGCCGGCTTCCTGCACGACACGTCGACGGCGGTCCTGATCACGCTCTACGTGCCGTTCCTCGCCGGCTTCGCCGTGCTGCTCGCCATACCGGAGGACGGCGCACGCCGGGTCATCGTGTTCATGGCGACCGTGGTCTGCAGCGACGTCGGCGGCTACGCGGCAGGGGTGTTCTTCGGCCGGCACCCGATGGCGCCGACCGTCAGCCCGGCGAAATCCTGGGAGGGCTTCGCGGGCTCGGCGCTGCTCTGCGTGATCGCCGGCTCGGTCTTCCTGACCCAGCTCTTCGACAGGTCTTGGTGGACCGGTGTGCTGTTCGGACTCGCGGTCGCGGCGACCGCGACCCTCGGCGACCTCGGCGAGTCGATGCTCAAGCGCGACCTGCAGGTGAAGGACATGGGCACGATCCTGCCGGGCCACGGTGGCGTGATGGACCGGCTCGACTCGCTACTGCCGGCCGCCGCGGTGTCCTACCTGCTGCTGGCCGCGTTCGTACCCGTCTCGATGCACTGACCCTCGAGCGGATCGGCGAGCGAGACCCCGAGCCGCTGCGACAGCGCGCGTTCGCCGTCATCGGTGAGGTGCACCGCGCGGCCGGCCCGCGCCCGCAGGAGCCAACCGGAGCGAATGAACGCGTCGAGCAGGCCGGCTCCGAGCGCACCGGCGAGATGATGGCGCTGCTCGCTCCAATCGACGCAGTAGCGCAGCAGCGGTCGTCGCCGGGGGCTCTCGAGCAGGGCGTCGAGGTCGACGCCGAGCGGCTCCAGCACGATGCCCGCGCCCTCCCCGAGCCGGTAGTCGACATCCCAGCCGGGGGAGGAGAGCCGGTCCCGACCCGCGGCCGCAGGCAGGTGCCGCCCGTCGTGGCCGACGATCGCGCCGCGCTCGATCAGTCCGGCCATCACCGCCACGCCGAGCCGTCCGGCCAGGTGGTCGTAGCAGGTCCGGGCCCGGCGTACCGCATGCGCCCGGGTGCCCTCCTTCAGTGAGCGCACCGGCGCCGGCGGCGCGATCCGGGCCAGCGCCTCCAGCGCCTCCCCGACCTCCGGCCCGGCCAGCCGGTAGTAGCGGTGCCGGCCCTGGGCGGTCACGGTGAGAATCCCCGCGTCGACGAGCTTGCCGAGGTGGCCGCTGACCGTCGACGGACTCACCCCCGCCTCCGCCGCGAGCACGCTCGCCGCCAGCGCCCGCCCGTCCCCGAGCGCGACCAGCACCCGGGCCCGGGCCGGGTCCCCGATCAGCCCGGCGACCACCGCGAGGTCAGCGTCGGCATCCATGCGTCGACCGTACGACGTCGACACTTCGGTGCCGACCGAAGCAGCGGGCCGTGGGAGACTGGACCGTCATGACCGCTCTCCCGCTCCTCGCCGACCCGCCCCGCCGCGGGCCGGCTCCGCAGCACCTCGCCGACCTGACCCCCGAAGACCGGCGGGCCGCGGTGGTCGCCGCGGGCGAGCCCGCCTTCCGCGCCCGGCAGCTGTCGACCCACTATTTCTCCCGGTTGGCCGCCGACCCGGCCACGATGACCGACCTGCCGGCGGCCAGCCGCGACCGGCTGGCCGGCCTGCTGCTGCCGCAGCTGCTGCGCCCGGTGCGCGAGATCAGCTGCGATGACGGCGCGACCCAGAAGACCCTGTGGCGCTGCCACGACGGGACCCTGGTCGAGAGCGTGCTGATGCGCTACCCGAGCCGTATCACGATGTGCGTCTCGAGTCAGGCCGGCTGCGGCATGGCCTGCCCGTTCTGCGCCACCGGCCAGAACGGTCTGACCCGCAACCTCTCCACGGGCGAGATCGTCGAGCAGGTGCTCGCCGGCGCCCGCGCCCTCGCCTCAGCGGGCGAGGCGCCGGGGGCCGGGGTGACCAACGTCGTGTTCATGGGTATGGGCGAACCTCTCGCCAACTACGCCCGGGTGATCTCGGCGGTGCGCCGGCTCACCGATCCCAGTCCGGACGGCTTCGGGCTGTCCCAGCGGTCGATCACGGTGTCCACCGTCGGCCTCGTACCGGCGATGCGCCGGCTGCTCGACGAACAGCTGCGGGTGACCCTCGCGGTGTCCCTGCACGCCCCGGACGACGAGCTGCGCGACACGCTCGTGCCGGTGAACACCCGGTGGCCGGTCGACGAGGTGCTCGACGCCGCATGGGCCTACGCCGACCGCACCGGCCGCCGGGTCTCGATCGAATACGCGCTCATCCGCGAGGTCAACGACCAGCCGTGGCGGGCCGACGCGCTCGGCGAGCTGCTCGCCGGGCGGCTCGCCCACGTCAACCTCATCCCGCTCAACCCGACCCCGGGGAGCGAGTGGGACGCCAGCCCGAAGCCGGTGCAGCGGGAGTTCGTCCGGCGGCTGCGCTCGCACGGCGTGCCGACCACGGTCCGCGACACCCGCGGCCGGGAGATCGCCGGCGCCTGCGGTCAGCTGGCCGGCGAGCAGGAGTAAGCCGGCGCCGTCAGCCGCGCCAGGAGTTCTTCCGCTGGTGGCGGTCGCGCAGCAGCATGAGGACAAGCAGTGCGGCCAGCCCGATGAGCCAGATCTGCGCGATGTGGCCGATGTCGTTGCCGATGATCATCACCAGCAGGATCGCCGCGGAGATCCACCCGGCGCCGCGGGCGAGGACGCCCATCTCCGCGTGCCAGCCCCAGTCCTCCGGCTTCTCGTGCGGCGCCTCCCGCACGGCCGGCGCACCGTCGGTGGGTTCGTGCCGCTCGACGTCGGTACGCCGTTGCTCGGCCAGGTCGCGCTCGTTGCTCGTCACTGCTCCTCCAGGCCAGGCTCCGGAAACCACCGCACATCCCATCATCTCAGGGCCGGCGACTCGGCACCGGCCCACCCGCATCCGGGCCGGATCAGGGGTCCGGGAACAGCTCGCGCACCGAGGGTCCTGGCTGATGGCGTAGGGCCGGCGCCGCCTGTGGGTGCACGGCGTCCCAGATCCGCTGCGGCTGGTAGGGATTGATCGGCCGGGGGAGCGCATCGGGGTCGAACCACCCGATCTCGGTCGTCTCCGCCGAGGCCGTCGCGCGGCCGCCGAGCACCCGGACGAGAAACACCAGGACCGGATCGCCGTCCGGGGAGCGGTCGTAGACGCCGGTCAGCCGGTCCACCGCCACCTCGAGGCCCACCTCCTCGGCGGTCTCCCGGCAGGCCGCGCTCCACGGCGCCTCATCGGGCTCGACCCCGCCGCCGGGCAGGTTCCAGATCGGGGGCGCGTCCCGGCGCGCGAGCAGCACCCGGCCGGTCGCGTCGAGCACCACGACGTTGACCCCGAGCCGCATCGACGCAGTGTGCCCGACATTTCCGGCCCGCACCCGGATTGTGCCGGGCGCGGTCACCCGGCCGGAGGACCGACAATGGAACAATGGGGGCCGTGACGACTCCGCGGGACATCGTGCTGCTCGGGTCGACCGGATCCATCGGTACCCAGGCGATCGACGTCATCGACCGCAACCCCGACCGCTTCCGCGTGGTCGGGCTGTCGGCCGGGGGTGGCCGGGTCGACGACCTCGCCCGCCAGGTCGTGGCACTGGCTCCGGAGATCGTCGGAGTCGCCGACGCGAGCGTGCTCGGCGACCTGCACGATGCCGTCGCGGCGCTGGCGGCCGAGCAGGGGCGGCCCGCTCCCGAACCCGCCGTGGTCGCCGGAGCCGACGCCGCCACGCAGGTCGCGGCCCATCCCTGCGACGTGGTCCTCAACGGGATCACCGGATCGATCGGCCTCGCCCCCACCCTCGCGGCCCTCGACGCGGGCCACGTGCTCGCCCTCGCCAACAAGGAGTCGCTGGTCGCCGGCGGCGCGCTGGTGCGGGCCCACGCCCGGCCGGGTCAGATCGTGCCGGTCGACTCCGAGCACTCAGCACTGGCGCAGTGCCTGCGCTCCGGATCGGCCTCGGAGATACGGCGGCTCGTGCTCACCGCGAGCGGCGGACCGTTCCGCGGCCGGGTCCGCGCCGACCTGGCCGACGTCACCGTCGCCGACGCGCTCGCGCACCCCACCTGGGACATGGGCCCGGTGGTGACCATCAACAGCGCCACCCTGGTCAACAAGGGCCTCGAGGTCATCGAGGCGCACGAACTCTTCGATCTGAGTTACGACCGCATCGCCGTCGTCGTACACCCGCAGTCGATCGTGCACTCGATGGTCGAGTACGTCGACGGGTCGACGATCGCCCAGGTCAGCCCCCCGGACATGCGGCTGCCGATCGCGGTCGCGTTGGGCTGGCCGGACCGGGTGGCCGACGCGGCACCGGCGATGGACTGGACCACGGCGGGGCGGTGGGAGTTCCTCCCGCTCGACGAGGACGCGTTCCCCGCCGTGCGGCTGGCCCGGCAGGCCGGAGCCGCTGGCGGGCTCGCCACCGCGATCTTCAACGCCGCCAACGAGGAGGCCGTGGCGGCGTTCCTGGCCGGGCGGCTGTCCTTCACCGCGATCGTCGACACGGTCGAGCAGGTGCTCGCCGACGCGCCGGTCTTCGGGAACCCCACCGCCGTCCCGGACGTCCTCCAGGCAGAGTCCTGGGCCCGGCACCGGGCCGGCGAGCTCACCAGCGCCGTCGAGGCCGACGGCGTTCTCGCGGGCGCTCCACCGGGTCCTCGGAGGGATCGATGAACTTCACCGTGGGCGTGGTGCTGTTCGCGGTCGCTCTCGGCTTGTCGGTCGCGATCCACGAGTTCGGCCACCTGCTCACCGCCAAGGCCTTCGGAATGAAGGCCGAGCGCTACTTCATCGGCTTCGGGCCCAAGATCTTCTCCTTCCGGCGCGGGGAGACCGAATACGGCCTGAAGGCCATCCCGGCCGGCGGCTTCGTCAAGATCGCCGGATTCACCCACCTCGAAGAGGTCGCCCCGGCCGACGAACCGCGGGCGTTCTGGCGGTTCGCCGCCTGGAAGCGGCTGATCGTGCTCGCCGCCGGATCGTTCACGCACTTCCTGATCGCCTTCGTGATCCTCTACTTCACCGCCATCGCCATCGGCCTGCCGACCAACCGCGCGATCGTCGGAGAGGTCAGCCGGTGCGTGCCCGCGTCGGAGAAGAGCAACACCACCGTGACGCCGTGTCCGGCCGGGGTGACCAACGCGCCGGCCTACCTCGCCGGCCTGCACAAGGGCGACCGGATCGTCGCTCTCGACGGTGCACCGGTCACCGGTTACGACGCGCTCGTGTCCAGGATCCGCGCGCGCCCGGGTCAAGAGGTGCAGCTGACCTACATCCGCGACGGCGTACGACGCACGACGA
The DNA here is from genome assembly GCA_036497565.1 of Mycobacteriales bacterium. NCBI lineage: Bacteria > Bacillati > Actinomycetota > Actinomycetes > Mycobacteriales > Mycobacteriales bacterium. The sequence goes on along the minus strand of DASXJE010000125.1, from coordinate 11,262 downwards.
GCCTGCGGCTGGCCAGCGTGCAGCGCCCACCGCAGGGCGGCGAGGCCAAGAACGCCGCGGGCCTGGCCACCGTCGGTGCGATCGGCATCGCCGGGGCGGCCACCGAGACCTACGGGCCGGGCGGCGCGTTCGCGGCGACCGCCCGCTTCGGCGGATCGGTGCTCGACGCCACGTTCGGTGCGATCGGCCGCTTCCCCGGCAAGGTGCCCAGCCTGGTCCGCGCCCTGGAGGGGCAGAAGCGTGACCCCAACGGCCCGGTCAGCGTCGTCGGAGCCTCCCGGATCGGCGGTCAGGCCGTGGCTGCGGGATCCTGGCTGCTGTTCCTTTTCCTGCTCGCGTCGTTCAACATCTTCATCGGCGTGTTCAACCTGTTCCCGCTGCTCCCGCTCGACGGCGGCCACATCGCCGTACTGATATTCGAAAAGATCCGGGCCTGGTTCGCGAGGCTGCACGGCAGAGCCGACCCGGGGCGAGTAGACATGAACAAGCTGATGCCGGCCACGTTCGTCGTGATCCTGCTCTTCGGCGGGATCTCGGTGCTCACGATCATCGCCGACATCGTCAACCCGATCGCCAACCCGTTCCGACCATGAGAGCCAAGAGGGATTGATGACCGCCGTATCGCTGGGAATGCCGGAGGTTCCACCCGAGCCGCTGGCCGCCCGACGCTCGAGCCGCCAGATCGACGTCGGCGGTGTACTCGTCGGAGGAGACGCGCCGGTGTCGGTGCAGTCGATGACGACGACCGTCACCGCAGACATCAACGCGACGCTGCAGCAGATCGCCGAGCTCACCGCCTCCGGCTGCCAGATCGTGCGGGTCGCCGTACCCAGCCAGGACGACGCGGACGCGTTGCCGGCCATCGCCACCAAGTCACAGATCCCCGTGATCGCCGACATCCACTTCCAGCCGAAGTACGTCTTCGCGGCGATCGACGCGGGCTGCGCCGCGGTGCGGGTCAACCCCGGAAACATCAAGAAGTTCGACGACCAGGTCAAGCAGATCGCCCTGGCCGCGAAGGACCACGGCACACCGATCCGCATCGGCGTCAACGCCGGGAGTCTCGACAAGCGGTTGCTCGAGAAGTACGGCAAGGCCACGCCCGAGGCCCTGGTGGAGTCGGCGCTGTGGGAGTGCTCGTTGTTCGAGGAGCACGGATTCCGCGACATCAAGATCTCGGTCAAGCACCACAACCCGGTCACGATGATCCAGGCCTACCGGCAGCTGGCCGAGCAGTGCGACTACCCGCTGCACCTCGGCGTGACCGAGGCGGGGCCGACGTTCCAGGGCACGATCAAGTCGGCGACCGCCTTCGGGGCACTGCTGGCCGAGGGGATCGGCGACACGATCCGCGTCTCGCTGTCCGCGCCGCCGGTCGAGGAGGTCAAGGTCGGCATCGGCATCCTCGAGTCGCTCGGGATGCGCCAGCGCGGGCTGGAGATCGTCTCCTGCCCCTCCTGCGGTCGCGCCCAGGTCGACGTCTACACGCTCGCCGACCGGGTCACGGCGGGCCTGGACGGGCTGTCGGTGCCGCTGCGCGTGGCCGTCATGGGCTGCGTGGTCAACGGTCCCGGCGAGGCACGCGAGGCCGACCTCGGGGTGGCGTCGGGCAACGGCAAGGGACAGATCTTCGTCCGGGGCGAGGTCATCAAGACCGTTCCGGAGTCTCAGATCGTCGAGACGCTGGTGGAGGAGGCCGCTCGGATGGCTGAGGAGATGGCCGACGCGGGTGTCGCGTCCGGTGATCCCCAGGTCAGCGTCTCGTAGCGCCGATCACATGGCCGGTGCGGTAAGGACTCTCGGAGCGCGGGTCCTCGACGACACGGACGCCGCGGCGCTGCGCAGGCTGCTCGCCGCCGACCCGGTGTCGCACTGCACGGTGGCCGCCCGGGTGCACGCCGGAGGACTCCGGTCGCACTCGCCGGCCGGCGAGATCTGGGGTTACGGCGCGCCCGAGTTGGTCGGCGCCTGTTACTCGGGCGCAAACCTCGTCCCGGTCGGTTCCCGGCCGCAGGCGCTGCGCGCCTTCGCCGACCGCGCGCGGCGCCTCGGCCGGCGCTGTTCGTCGATCGTCGGTCCGGCCGACGCCGTACAGCCCATGTGGGAGCAGTTGGAACCGGACTGGGGACCGGCCCGCTCCATCCGCCCGCGGCAGCCCCTGCTCGCCATCCGCGCGACCCCGCTGATCGCGGCCGATCCGGCGGTGCGCAGAGTCCACACCGACGAGCTCGACACGCTGATGCCGGCCTGCATCTCGATGTTCACCGAAGAGGTCGGAGTGTCGCCGGTCGGGCGCGACGGCGGGGCCTTCTACCGGGCGCGGGTCGCGGAGGTAGTCGCGGCCGGTCTCGCGTTCGCCCGGATCGTCGACGGACGGGTCGTCTTCAAGGCTGAGGTGGGTGCGGTCTCCCCGGATGTCTGCCAGGTGCAAGGCGTGTGGGTCGACCCGGCGTACCGCGGTCGCGGCATCGGCGCCGCCGGGATGGCGGCCGTAGTCGTCGCGGCGCTGCGCGACATCGCTCCGGTGGTGAGCCTCTACGTCAACGACTTCAACCAGCCCGCCCGATCGACCTATACGCGGGTCGGCTTCGAGCGGGTCGGGACATTCATGTCGGTGCTGTTCTGAGCCGACGGTCTCCGCGCGAAAAACCCGTCGGCGGGTGCTGGCAGGATGAACGTGTGAGAAAGCGCGTTCTCCCGGTGCTCGTCGCTGTCTTGCTGCTCGGCGCGCTCGCGGCGTGCACAGGTGGCGGCGATCCGGCGACCCAGTCTGCCGCGTCGGCGCGGTCGTTCCTCGACGCCTGGGCGAAAGGCGACAACGCCCGCGCCGGGGGGATGACGAGCAACGGCGCGCGCGCCACCGCCGCGCTGCGGGCCGCGACCGTGGGATTGAACGCCTCAGCCGTCTCCTTCGCGACCGGTACGGCGACGGTCAAGGATTCGTCGGCGAAGGTCCCCTTCACCGCGCACTGGACGATCCGCGGCGTCAGCCGTCCCTGGACCTACGCCGGCGAGCTTCCGCTGGACAAGACGAAGTCGGGGACCTGGCAGGTCAGCTGGAGCCCGGCCGACATCCACCCGAAGCTGCGCAAGGATCAGACGCTGGTCGCCACCCGCAGCCTTCCCCCGCGGGCACCGATACTCGACGACCAGGGCCACCCGCTGTTCACCGCGGTGCCGGTCGTCGAGGTCGGCATCGAGCCGCGCACGGTCACCGATCTCCCGCACCTCGCCGACCTGCTCGCCCGCACCGTGCACGTCGACGCGGCCCAGATCGAGTCCGCGGTGAAACAGGCGAAGCCGACCGCCTTCGTCTCGGTCATCACCCTGCGCCGCAGCGACTACCTCAAGGTGCGGTCGCAGATCCACGATGTGCCCGGCACCGTGTTCCACACCGGCGTCGAACAGCTCGCCCCGACCGCGCAGTTCGCCAAGCTGCTGCTGGGCCGGGTCGGGCCGGCCAGCGCCGAGGTCCTGAAAGCGCTGGGCCCGGGCTACCTCCCCACCGACGACCTCGGGACGTCCGGGCTGCAGGCGGCCTACAACAAGCAACTCGCGGGCAGCGCCGGCGCGAAGATCCAGGCGGTCTCCACCCACGGCGGCGACGTCGCACCCGGGAGCACCACGGTCAACCCGGACGCGACGACGATCGGCACCGTGCCGGCCCGGCCCGGTACGCCAGTGAAGTCGACCCTCGACGTCTCCGTGCAGAACGCCGCCGACGCAGCGCTGGCCACGGTCGGCAAGCACGCGTCGATCGTCGCGATCCGACCGTCGACCGGCGCGATCCTCGCCGTCGCCAACAGCCCGTCGACGACGTTCGACATCGCGATGCAGGGGCAGTACCCCGCCGGCTCCACCTTCAAGATCATCACGGCGTCGTCGCTGCTCGAACACCACACCGTCGCCGCCGACGCCTCGGTGCCGTGCCCGGGCCAGACCACGGTCTTCGGCAAGACGTTCCACAACGAGAACTCCTTCGACCTCGGCACCGTCTCGCTGCAGACCGCGTTCGCGCACTCGTGCAATACGAGCTTCACGATGCTGTCGCAGAAGCTCGGCCAAGCGGACCTGCCGACGACCGCGAAGCAGTTCGGGATCGGCGCCGGCTGGTCGCTCCCGGTCACCTCGTTCTCCGGCTCGCTCCCGGCGCCCCGCGACGACACGGAGCGGGCCGCCGACGCGATCGGGCAGGGCCGGGTCCTGGTGAGCCCCTTCGCGATGGCCCTGGTAGCGGCGACGACCGCGCACGGGTCGACACCTGCACCCGTCCTGGTCACCGGCCGGGGCGACACCCCGGCGCACCGGCCGACGGTGCCGCCGGCCTCGGTGCTCGCCCAGCTGAAGCCCTTCATGCGGGCGGTCGTCACCTCCGGCACCGCGACCGGGGTCGACGGGGTCCCCGGTGGCCCGGTCTACGGCAAGACCGGCACTGCGGAGTACGGCACGGCGGTCCCGCCCCACTCCCATGCCTGGTTCGTCGGCTACCAGGGCGATCTGGCCTTCGCCGTCTTCGTCGAAGGCGGGGAGTCGAGCAGCACCACCGCGGTGCCGATCGCCAACACGTTCCTCCGCGCGTTGCACTGACCGCCCGGGCGACGAGGGAGCAGAGGACGCCGCGATGACCGTGGACGCGGTGATCTTCGATTGGGGCGGCACGCTCACGCCGTGGCACGACCTGGATCTGCTCGGCTCCTGGCGGGCCTACGCCGAGGCCTACGATCGGGCTCGCGCCGACGACCTGGCGGCGACGCTCCTCGCCGGCGAGGAGGCGGCCTGGACCCGGGCCCGCGAGGAGCAGGCCAGCGGAACGCTGGACGACCTCTTCCGCGGGGCCGGCGTCGAACCGACGGGTCCCCGTCATGCCGAGGCGCTGGCGGCATACCTGCAGTTCTGGGAGCCGCACACGCTGGTCGACCCGGACGTGCCGGAAATGCTCGCCGGACTGCGGGCGGCGGGCGTCGGCGTCGGGGTGCTCTCCAACACGCTGTGGCCGCGGTCCCATCACGAGGCGGTCTTCCGGCGGGACGGGATCCTCGATCTGATCGACGGCGCCGTCTACTCCAGCGAGATCGCGTGGACCAAGCCGCACCCGAACGCCTTCCGGGCGGCCCTCGAGGCGGTCGGAGGGCCGGACCCCGGCCGCACCGTCTTCGTCGGTGACCGGCTGTGGGACGACGTTCACGGTGCGCAGCACGTGGGGATGCGGACCATCCACGTACCGCACAGCCGGATTCCGGCACATCAGCACGGACCGGTCACCGGGCACCCGGACGCCACGGTGCAGCGCCTGGCCGACGTCCTCCCGGTGGTGCTCGGGTGGGGCGACACCCCCACAATGTGACCTTCCCGTGACTGCAGCGTGGCGCGTCGTACCGTTCCGATGTGATTCGATCAGGGGCGGCGGTCGTCCGGCCGGCCGTGGAGGACAGGAGCACGACGATGCGTCAACGCCGACGTATGGCGCAGGGCCTCACCCTGCTCGCGGCCGTGGCACTCATCGCCACCGCCTGCGGGAGCAGTAGCAGCGGCGGCAGCAGCAGCGGCGGCACCGGCAAGCCGATCGTGGTCGGCACCACCGACAAGGTGGTGTCCTTCGACCCGGCAGGTTCCTACGACCAGGGGTCGTGGACGCCGATGTACAGCATGTACCAGACGCTGCTCTTCTTCCCGCCGGGAAGCACGAAGGCGACGCCCGACGCGGCGAAGTCGTGCGCCTTCACCGACACGACCACCTACGTCTGCACGATGCGGTCCGGCCAGAAGTTCTGGAACGGCGACCCGGTGACGGCCAAGGACGTCGTCTACTCCTTCACCCGCAACCTGAAGATCAAGGCCCCGAACGGCGCGTCCAGCCTGCTCGACCCGGTCAAGAGCGTCACCACGCAGGGCAGTGACAAGGTCGTCTTCGCCCTCAAACAGCCGTTCGCGCTCTTCCCCGACATCCTCGGCGACCCGAGCAACGCCATCGTCGACCCGAAGGTGTTCCCCCCGACCAAGCTGGTCGCCAACGACAAGATCGTCGGCTCGGGACCGTATGAGCTGTCGAAGTACCAGGACGGTCAGCAGCTCGTCCTCAAGCCCAACCCGCACTACGCCGGCACCCTGAAGCTGCACAACAGCGGCGTCATCGTCCGCTATTACACCCAGGCGTCGGCGTTGAAGCTGGCGGTCGAGGGCGGCGACGCCGACGTCGCCTACCGGACGTTCAGCCCCACCGACATCGCCTCGCTGCGCGGTGAAGGCAGCCGCGGCGTCCAGGTCGTCGAGGGTCAGGGCGCGGAGATCCAGTACATCGTCTTCAACCAGAAGATCATGCCCGGCGGGTCGGCCGCGCAGAAGCTCGCGATCCGCAAGGCCATGGCGCTGACCATCGACCGGCCCGCCATCGCCAAGAGCGACTACAACAACACCGTTACCCCGCTCTACTCGATGATCCCGGCCGGTCTGACCGGTCACACCGAGTCGTTCAAGCAGGTCTACGGCGACGCGCCCAACACGGCCAAGGCCAAGTCGACACTGTCCTCGGCGGGAGTGAAGACGCCGGTCAGCCTCGACCTTTGGTGGACCCCGAGCCACTACGGCGAGACCTCGGCCGACATGTACACCACGATCAAGCGGCAGCTCGAGGCCACCGGGTTGTTCAAGATCAACCTGCATTCGGCCGAGTGGGACCAGTACAGCGGCGCCTACCCGACCGACCAGTACCAGTCCTTCCAGCTCGGCTGGTTCCCGGACTACCCCGACTCCGACGACTACGCCGCGCCGTTCTACGGCACCTCGCCGCTGTCCTTCCTCAACGACCACTTCAGCAACCCGCAGGTCGACTCGGCGATCGCGGCCGAGCGTAAGTCGACCGACCCATCGGCGCGGGCCAAGTCCTTCGGCCAGGTCCAGCTCATCGGGGCGCAGCAGGCCCCGATCATCCCGATCTGGCAGGGCAAGGAGATCGCCGTCCAGCGCAAGGGCGTGACCGGGGTCGCGAGCACCCTCGACCCGTCCTACACGTTCCGCTACTGGCTGATTGGCAAGTCCTGAGCACGTTCTCGTACTGTGTCGGGGCGGCGACGACGCCCGCGCGGTAGAGAAGGCAGGGAATGGCCAAGAAGAACAGCGGCTCGCTCCGCTCGTACCTTTTGGTGCGGCTGCTCCTCGTCCTGCCGATGGTGCTCATCCTGCTGACGTTCGTCTTCCTGCTGATGCGGGTCGCGCCGGGCGACCCGATCCAGGCGGCGCTGGGCGGCAAGCTCTCCCCGGCGCAGCTCGCCGCCCGGCGGGCCGCGGCGGGCTATGACAGGCCGCTCATCGTGCAGTACGGCGAATACCTCAGACAGGTCATCACCGGAAACTTCGGTACGACGATCACCGACCACCGGCCGGTCATCGACGTCGTGAAGACCAGCGGCGCGGCGACGCTGGAGTTGACCGTCGGCGCGCTCGTCGTCGCGATCATCGTCGGTGTCCCGGTCGGCCTGCTGTGCGGCCGCTACCGCGACACCTGGTTCGACGCCTCCGGCCGCACGTTCGGTGTGGTGATCTACGCGGCCCCGGTCTTCCTCACCGGCCTGCTCGCCCAGCTCATCTTCGGCAAGGACCTCGGCTGGTTACCCACCTCCGGACAGGCGAGTCCGCTGACCCAGGCGTTCCTGCAGACGCACAGCAACTTCTTACTCATCGACACGATCATCGACGGCAACACCGCTGCCTTCTGGGACGTGTTCAAACACCTCATCCTGCCGGCGACGACGCTCGGCCTGCTGCTGTCCGGGGTCTTCATCCGGCTGGTGCGCGTCAACGTCATCCAGACACTGCGCCACGACTACATCGAAGCCGCGCGGGCGCGCGGGATCAACGAGCCGCGCGTTGTCTTCCGGCACGCCTTCCGTAACGCGCTGGTGCCCGTGATCACGGTGATGGGTCTGCAGGCCGCGCTGCTGCTGTCCGGGGCGGTGCTCACCGAGGAGACGTTCAACTGGCCGGGAATCGGGCACGCCCTCATCGACTACCTCAACAACCGTGACTACATCGCGGTACAGGGAATCATCACCGTCTTCGCGTTGGCGGTCGTCGTGATCAGTCTGCTCATCGACTTCATCAACGCGTGGGCCGATCCGAGGATGCGTTACTAGTGACCGCCAACATCGGTTCGACGCCGACCACCGCCTCGCCCCCGCCGCCCTCCGACGGCCGCACAGGCCGGGGACCGCTCGGCAGCGCGCGCCGGATGTTCGCACCGGTGCGGGCCGCGCGCGGGATGCCCCGGTGGCTGCTGTGGGTGGGGGTCGCCATCACGATGCTCTTCGTCGTGCTCGCGGTCTTCGCCCCCTGGATCTCGCCGTACGGGTTCGCGCAGTACCAGAGCAACGGCAAGCCGTTCCCGAAGCTGGCGCCGCCGTCGAGCGCGCACTGGTTCGGCACGAACGTCATGCAGACCGACGTCTTCGCCCAGGTGGTCTACGGTTCGCGCACCGAACTCGAGGTCGTACTGCTCGCGGTCGCGCTCGCCCTGTGCATCGGTGTCCCGCTGGGCCTGCTGTCCGGCTGGGTCGGCGGCGGGTTCGACCGGGTCGCGGTGCTCTTCATGGACGCGCTGTTCGCATTTCCCTACCTGCTGCTGGCGATCGTCATCTCGTTCCTGCTGTCCAACTCGCCGCTCGGTGGCGGCATCATCACCGCGGCGGTGGCGATCACCGCGGTCTACGTCCCGCAGTACTTCCGCGTCGTCCGCAACAGCGTGCTGTCCGTGCGCGAGGAGCCCTACGTCGAGGCCGCCCGCGCCCTCGGTGCCCGCTCGTCGTCGATCGTGATGCGCTACATCTTCGCCAACGTGATCCAGACCGTTCCCGTCATCGCCACCCTCAACGCCGCCGACGCGATCCTGACCCTTGCCGGGCTGGGCTTCCTCGGTTACGGCATCGACCCCACGGTCGCCGCCGAGTGGGGTTACGACGTGCAGCGCGCCATTCCCGACGTCGGTGCCGGGATCTGGTGGACGGCGGTCTTCCCGGGGTGCGCGATCGTGCTCCTGGTGATCGGACTGACCCTGGTCGGTGAAGGGCTCAACGACGTGATCAACCCGGTCCTGCGCCAGCGGGTCTTCACCCGGGTCGACCTTCCGGTGGCGACCCTCGACGATGCCGAGCCGATCGAGGATCCCGAAGCAGAAGAACGGCTGCGGCAGTGACCGGCCCGACGTCCGGTGCGCCCGGCGCGACCCTCTCCGTACGCGACCTGCGGGTCTATTACGGCACCGACCGGGGTGCGGTCCGCGCCGTCGACGGAGTGACCTTCGACGTGCAGCCGGGGGAGGTGCTCGGCGTCGTCGGCGAGTCCGGCTGCGGGAAGTCCAGCCTCGGCCGCGGCCTCATCGGACTGCTGCCGCGGGGCGCGAAGGCCGGTGGACACGTGTACTTCGAGGGGCAGGATCTGGTCGGCATGTCCGACCACGATCTGCGCGGACTGCGCGGCCCGCAGCTCGGCCTGATCTTCCAGGAACCGATGACCCGGCTCAACCCGCTCATGCGGGTGTCGGGGCACTTCCTCGAGGTCCTCCGTACCCATGAGAAGGGGCTGTCCAAGGCCGAGATGCGGCGCCGGTCGCTGGACACCCTCGCCGCGATGGGGATCCCGCCGACTCGCTTCGAGGAATACCCGCACGAGTTCTCCGGCGGGATGCGGCAGCGCATCATGATCGCGCTGGCGCTGGTGCTGCGGCCGAAGTTCCTCGTGGCCGACGAGCCCACGACCGCCCTCGACGTACTGGTCGAGGCGCAGATCCTCGGGATCCTCGCCGACCTCAAGCGCAACTTCGACACCGCGCTGCTGCTGATCACGCACAACCTCGGCATCGTCGCCGAGGCCTGCGACCGGGTCGCGGTGATGTACGCCGGCCGGCTGGCCGAGGTCGGCGACGCCCGCGAGGTGTTCAGCGACCCGTCGCATCCCTACACCCGCGAACTGCTCGCGTCTACGATCTCGCTGTCGACCACGGCGCTGCACCACATCGCCGGCGCTCCGCCGGATCTCGCCGACCCGCCCAGTGGCTGCCGGTTCCATCCCCGCTGCCCGGACGGGATGCGGATCTGCCCGCAGCGCGACCCGGTCGACCTCGAGATCGCCGCCGAGCACCGGGTCGCCTGCTGGCTGCACGGCCCGGAGGAGCAGATGACCGGCGACGACCGGGAACCGCTGGAGCGGGAGGAGATCTCCGTTGCCGACGAAGCCTGAGCACGACACCGGGACGGCCGCCGCGACCGACGAATCCGACCTGGTCGACGTCCGCGATCTTCAGGTCCACTTCGCGCTGCGCGGCGGATTTCTCTCTCGGCTGATCGGGCGGGAGGAGGGGTCGGTCCGGGCCGTCGACGGGGTGAACTTCACCCTGCGCCGCGGGGAGGTGCTCGGCCTGGTCGGCGAATCCGGCAGCGGCAAGACGACGCTGGGCCGCGCGCTGCTGCATCTCGTCCCGGCGACCGGTGGCAGCGTCGTCCTCGACGGGCAGGACATCGCCGGATTGTCCGAGCGCGAGTTCCGGCCGTTGCGGCGGCGGCTGCAGATGATCTTCCAGGATCCGAATGCGGCGTTGAACCCGGCGATGGACATCGGTACCGCGGTCGGTCACCCGTTGCGGATCCACGGGCTCGCCAAGGACCGCCGGGAGATCGACCGTCGGGTCCGGGACGCCCTGGAGCGGGTCGGGCTCAGCCCGGTCGACCGGTTCATCGGGAAGTACCCCGGCGACCTGTCCGGCGGGCAGAAGCAGCGTGCCGTCATCGCCCGGGCGATCATCCTCGACCCGCAGCTCCTGGTCGCCGACGAGCCGGTGTCGATGCTCGACATGAGCGTGCGGTCGAAGATCCTCGAGTTGATGATCGGCCTGAAGAACGACCTCGAACTGACCTACCTCTACATCACCCACGACCTCGCCACGGCGAAGTTCTTCTGCGATCGCATCGCGATCATGTACCTCGGCCGGATCGTCGAGATCGGGCCCGCCGACCAGATCTACGCCGATCCCAAACACCCCTACACCCGCGCCCTGTTGCGGGCGATCCCCGAGCCGGATCCCACCCGGATGGTCCCGCGCGACCTGCCTCGCGGCGAGATACCCGACGCGATCTCGCCGCCGCTGGGTTGTTCGTTCCACCCCCGCTGCCCGGTCGCCTTCGACCGGTGCGGCTGGGAGACCCGCGACCTGCGGACCATGCTGGAGAACCGCTGGACCGAGCTCGGCGAGAAGGCCTACGACGACGAGCGACCGGT
>DASXJE010000124.1 GCA_036497565.1 Mycobacteriales bacterium | reverse complement strand
GCACGCGGCCGAGGCCGCAGGACGGACGATGCCCCATGGCAACGTATCTTGTAGTCCACGACGTTGACGATGTCGACCACTGGGTGAGCTCGCCGAAGCGGGCGGAGGTCTTCGGGCCGCTGGGCATCACGATCCGTGTGTTCCGGGGCGCAGCGGAGTCGAAGCAGGTCGGGCTGATCCTGGATCCCCGACATGGACGCCTTCCAGGAGATCATGGGTTCTGAAGTCGGGGCCGACGCGATGAAGTTCGACGGTGTTCACCCCGACACCTTGGTCGTGCTGTCCGAGGCCTGACCGGCGGTCCGGCCAGCGCCCGACCGGATAGATCCGCGGCCCGCGTGACCTGCGCGGGCACTACGGGGCAACCCCGACCGTGCCCGATCCCTGGTCAATCCTGGCTGGCTTCACTGTCGTGGTGACCAGGCTGTGGTGGGCTAGGGCGTCGATCAACGGTGCCAGGTGTTGCCCGTGGTGGCCGACCGGGCTGGGTGAGCCCGTCGCGGGGTCGACCCGGTGGGACAGCGCGTTTGTGACGAACCCGGCCACTGTTGCCGGGCTCGGTGCTAGCCCACCGGGCAGATAACGCCACCCGGCGCGGCTGTCGCGCAGCTGGGTGTGTGACAGTGACCAGCCCAGGTCCTCCGCCCACATCAAGGTGATGGCCCCGGGCATGCGGTCGGGCGCCCCCGACGCGCGTGGTCCGGTCCGGGCCAGCGCTAGTCGAGCATGCAGGGTCGCCCCGCAACCCATCCGAATCCCTGTGACTGACAACCCTTCGCCGTCCAGCGCGGCGATGACCGCGCCGAGATAGTCGACCAGCAGCCGGGCCGCCTCGTCATGGCGGGGCCGCCTACCGGCCCGCTCCGGAGACCGCGTCGGTGTTGTCGCTGTCGGTTTCACCAGCCCTCCCACCGTTCGGCCCCCACCACGTCGGGATACCCGGCGGGCTCAGTCCTACTCGTCCGGCCAAGAGCCGACGAGTTCGCGGTGATGTTCGACCAGGGTCTGCCACAGCTGGGCTGGGTGGCGGAGCAGGCCGGGTGCGGTTACCCGGGGGCGACCACCTGCAGTACGAGCGACTGATCCGCCACCACCGGACGGTTCAACCTGTGCCTGCCCGGGGTACTTCCCAGCTACGGCGATCTCTACCAATACTGGCCCGGTGTGGTCGGTGCGTTACCGGGAGTCCGCACCGCCGATAGGACGCGGCAGGCGCACACGCTCAACTGCGCCTGGGTCCGCGTCACCGCCGACGGCGCCCGGAGCGGAGAGCGATCTGATGACCGATGAGAACGGCCGGACGACCGAACCGTGGCAGTGGGACGAACCCACCTGGCGCGGCCATGTCGAGCGGGTACGGGCCGGTGCGAGCCTGATCCCCGCCGGCTGGCCGCACGGGGCGAGGGCCGCGGTGGCGATCTCCTTCGACCCCGATCACGAGACGATCCCGCTGCGCGACGGGGAGACCCGCCCCGGAAAGCTCGCGCAGGGCGAATACGGCGCCAGGGTCGCCGTGCCGAAGATCCTTGCGCTGCTGGCCGAATACGGAGTTCCCGCCAGCTTCTTCATGCCCGCGGTCTCGGCGCTGCTCCATCCCGATGAGGTGCAGGCCTATGTGGCGGGCGGTCACGAGGTCGGCGTGCACGGCTGGATCCACGAGCGCAACATGACGCTCTCCCGTGAGCACGAGATGGACCTCACCGGCCGCTCGCTGGAGACGCTGGAGAAGCTCGGCGGTGTCCGTCCGGTCGGGATCCGCACCCCGAGCTGGGATTTCTCCGACCACACGTTGGCCATCATCGAGGCGCTCGGCCTGCGCTACGACTCGTCGCTGATGGCCGACGACGAGCCCTACGAGCTGGTCGCGGACGGCAGGCCGACGGGGATCGTGGAGATCCCCGTCGAGTGGATCCGCGACGACGCGCCCTACCTGATGATGGAGCGCTACGGCGCGCTGCGCCCCTACACGCCACCGAGGGCCCTGCTCGAGATCTGGCGCGACGAGTTCGACGCCGCGCACGCCGAGGGCGGGCTCTTCCAGCTCACCCTGCATCCGCACGTCATCGGGCACAGGTCCCGGCTGCTGGTGCTCCGCGAACTGCTGGCCCACATCGCGAGCCACCGCGACGTCTGGTTCGCCACCCACGCGCAGATCGCCGACATCGCCCACGCCCAGATCGGGACGACCCACCCCGACCCGACCTCGGGCAACACCTCATGACCGAGGCCGCCGCCGGGGCAGCAGCCACGCAGTCGGAGACCCGGCTGACCGGGAAGCAGCGCAAGGCGATCATCGCCGGCTCGATCGGCAACACCGTCGAATGGGTGGACTGGGCCGTCTACAGCACGCTCGCGCCCGTTTTCGCCTCGCAGTTCTTCGCCAAGGGGGATCCCGCGGTGGCGCTGCTGTCGACGCTGGCCGTGTTCGCGGTCGGATTTGTCATGCGCCCGATCGGCGGTGCGCTGCTCGGTGCCTACGCCGACCGGCACGGCCGCAAGAAGGGCCTGGTGCTCACCATCGGGCTGATGGCCGGAGCGGCGTTCGTGATCGCGATCTGCCCGACCTACGAGGCGATCGGGATCGCGGCGCCGGTGGTGCTACTGCTGGCCCGGCTCGTGCAGGGCTTCTCGGCGGGCGGCGAGTTCGGCTCCTCGTCCTCCTTCCTCGTCGAGTCCGCGGCGCCCCGGCGCCGGGCCTTCGCGGGGTCGTGGCAGCAGGTTTCGGTCGGGGCGGGCGCATTGATCGCATCGCTGATGGGCTTCGTGCTCACCTCCACGCTCAGCGAGGCGGCGATGCAGAGCTGGGGCTGGCGCCTCGCGTTCGGCATCGGCGGCCTGCTCGGACTGGTGGGGCTGTGGCTGCGGGTCGGCGTAGAGGAGACCGAGAGCTTCCGCACCGCCTCCGCGCAGGGCCGTACGGCCCGCCGTAACCCGCTCATCGGCGTGTTCACCGAACACCCGGGGGCGGCGCTGCGCGTCGCCGGAATCACGATCGCCGGCACCCTCACGTACTACGTGTGGATCAGCTACATGCCCGGATACGCGCACGCCGCCACCGGCATCCCGTTGCGCGACGCGCTGCTGGCCAACACCATCGCGATCGCCTACTTCCTCTGCCTGCTGCCGTTCGTGGCGCTACTGTCGGACCGGTTCGGCCGCAAGGTCACGCTGCTCGTGTTCGCGGCCGGGTTCGTGGTGCTCGCCTACCCGGCGTTCCAGCTGCTCGCACTCGGAGGCTTCTGGCCGCTGCTGGTCGTGGAGCTGGTCGGGGTGACGTTCCTGGCCGGCTACTCGGCGAACTGCGCGGTCGTGATGGCCGAGCAGTTCCCGGCGGAGGTGCGTAGCACCGGGATCGGCCTGCCCTACGCACTCGCCGTTGCGCTCTTCGGTGGCACCGCGCCCTACATCACCACCTGGATGAGCACGAACGGTCTCGGTAGCTTCGTCTGGCTCTACGTCGCGACGGCGGCGCTGATCGGGGTCGCGGTCTACGCGACGATGCCGGAGACCAAGGGTCGGGAGCTCCTGTGAGCGCCCGGCACGTGCTGGTCACGGGCGCCGCCGGTGGTATCGGGCTGGCGGTGGCGGAGGCCTTCGCCACCCGTGGTGACACCGTCACCGGAGTCGATGCTCGCGGTGTCGAGCTCGACGCCGCGATGGCGGGCCTCGCCGGTGGCCGAGGCACCGCCCACGCGCTCGTCGCCGACCTGAGCGACGAGCGCTGCGGCGAGATCGTCGCGGCGGCGCAGCGCTTGGCCGGCCCCGTCGACGTGCTCGTCAACGCCGCCGGCATCTACCCGGCCACCCGCCTGGACGACATGACGGCCGCGCAGTGGGACCGTGTTCAGCACGTCAACGTGCGCGCACCGGTCTTGCTGACCGTGGCGGTGGCGCGCGCGGGACGACCCGCCGCCGTGGTCAACATCAGTTCGGGGGCGGCCACCAGGGCGCGACCCGGCGCGGCCCACTACTGCACCTCGAAGGCTGCGCTGGAGATGGCGACCAAGGCGTGTGCCGTCGAGTTCGCCGACCGCGGGATCCGGGTCAACGCCGTCGCCCCCGGATTCATCGAGGTGGACAGCCCCGTCAACCCGGTCACCGACGAGTACGCCGCCGCGGTCTCGGTCAACCCCACCGGCCGTCCCGGCCGTCCCGACGAGATCGCGGCAGCCGTCGTCTGGCTCGCGGGCGCGGAGGCGGGCTTCGTCACCGGTGCCGTGCTGCGCGTCGACGGCGGCGCCTCCGCGGGGACCTCCGCGTTGCCCGTCCACCACCCATCCATCACGGCCCTGCAGCGCGCAGAGGCCTGACCGACAAGGAGCACCTGATCCTGACGACGCAGTCTCCCGACGACCGGTCGCGAAGCTATGTGGTCGTCGGGGCCGGAGCGATCGGCGGCACGCTCGGCCACCACCTCGCCAGGGCGGGCCACCATGTCACCGTCGTCGACACCGACTCCGAGCATGTCCGCCGCATCCGCGAGGACGGGATCGTCGTGGTGCGGGGCGCAAACCGCACCGTTGCGAACGTGGCGGGGGCCGGCACGCCGGACGACGGCGAGCCCGGCACGGTCGAGCGCGTCCTGGTGGCGGTCAAGGCGCAGGCCACCGGACGCGCGCTGGACTGGATCGCGCCCCGGCTGGCCGCCGAGGGCTTCGTCGTGTCGCTGCAGAACGGGCTGAACGAAGCGGCGATCGCCGACCGCGTCGGGCGCGAGCGCACGGTCGGCGCGTTCGTCAACCTCTTCGCCGACGTGATCGGGCCGGGCGAGATCCGTGACGGCGGCCTGGGCGCGCTCGTGGTCGGCGAGCTCGACGGCAGCGACTCCCGGCGGGTCCGCGAGGTCGTCGAAGACCTGCAGGCCTGGGGCCCGGCGAAGGCGACCGCGAACGTCTCGGGCTACCTGTGGTCCAAGCTCGGCTTCGGGGCCATGCTCGTCGCCACGGCGCTCGCCGATGCCCCGATGGCCGAGCTGATCGACCGGCATCGGTCGGTGATGCACGCGCTCACCGCGGAGGTCTACGCGGTGGCTTCGGCCGAGGGGGTCGCACTGGAGCCGTTCGATGCCTTCGACCCCGGTCCGTATGCCGGCACCGCCGAGCCAGCGAAGGACGCCGCCACCGACACACTCGTGGCGTGGCTGCGTACCCAAGCAAAGGACCGCAGCGGTATCTGGCGCGACATCGCGGTGCGCCAGCGGCCCACCGAGGTGCCCACGCACGACCGGCCGGTGCTCGCCACCGCCGCGCGCCACGGCATTGCGACCCCCGGCCTGGAACGCCTCGTCGCGCAGATCGGCGAGCTCGAAGCCGGTGCGGCGATGCACGAGGATCGCATCGCCGGGCTGTCCGCGGCGCCGCGGTGACCGGACCAGCGCGGGGGAGCGTGGCGGTGCCGTTCGTGCTCATCAACATCGGCGAGCA
>DASXJE010000123.1 GCA_036497565.1 Mycobacteriales bacterium | reverse complement strand
TGCACAACGGGCTGGCCATCCAGATGATCGACGAGGTGCGCCACTCGACCATCCAGATGAACCTCAAGCGGCTGTACATGAACCACTACATCGATCCCGCCGGGTTCGACATCACCGAGAAGGCCTTCCAGAATTGCTACGCGGGGACGATCGGCCGCCAGTTCGGCGAGGGGTTCATCACCGGGGATGCCATCACCGCCGCCAACATCTATCTGACGATCGTCGCCGAGACCGCGTTCACCAACGTGCTGTTCGTGGCCATGCCGGGCGAGGCCGCGGCCAACGGCGATTACCTGCTGCCCACGGTCTTCCACAGCGTGCAGTCAGACGAGAGCCGCCACATCTCCAACGGCTACTCGATCATCCTCATGGCGCTGGCCGACGAGCGCAACCGCGAGCTTTTGGAGCGCGACCTGCGCTACGCCTGGTGGAACAACCACGCTGTCGTCGACGCCGCGATCGGGACGTTCATCGAGTACGGCACCAAGGATCGGCGCAAGGATCGCGAGAGCTACGCCGAGATGTGGCGCCGCTGGATCTATGACGACTACTACCGCAGCTACCTGGTGCCGCTGGAGAAGTACGGCCTGACGATCCCGCATGATCTCGTCGAGGAGTCCTGGAATCGGATCTGGAACAAGGGCTACGTCCATGAGGTCGCCCAGTTCTTCGCCACCGGCTGGCCGGTCAACTTCTGGCGCATCGACGGCATGGACGACACGGACTTTGAGTGGTTCGAGCACAAGTATCCGGGGTGGTACGACAAGTACGGCAAGTGGTGGGAGCGCTACACGGACCTGAGCAAGCGCAACGGCCACGGCCCGATCACGTTCGAGCCCGGGCTCTCCGGGTACGAGTATCCCCACCGGTGCTGGAGCTGCATGGTCCCGTGCCTGATCCGGGAGGACATGGTGGTCGATGAGGTCGACGGGCAGGTCCGCACCTACTGCTCGGAGACGTGTCACTGGACCGACAAGGTCGCGTTCCGGCCCGAGTACAACGGCCGCCCGACCCCGTCGATGGGCCGGCTCACCGGCCAGCGCGAGTGGGAGACGATGTACCACGGCCAGGACCTCGCTGAGATTGTCAAGGATCTCGGCTACGTCCGCGACGACGGTGAGACGCTCGTGCCGCAGCCGCATCTGGACCTGGATCCCAACGCGATGTGGACACTCGCCGACGTCCGCGGATACACGGTCAACAGCCCGAACGTGTTGCTGAACGAGATGTCTTCGGAAGAGCGCGAGCAGCACATCGCTCGCTACAAGGCCGGAGGCCCGGGCGGTCGCCCCGCCCCCGAAGCCGCAATCTAACCACTCGACGACGCGCAGAGAGCAGCCGGCCCCGTCCCCGGGCCGGCTGCCCCTGCCAGACCGTGACGGAAGGAAAGAGAGATGGGACAGACACACGTCGTCCGGCTGGAGCCGGTCGGCATCGAATTCGAGGTCGACGAGGCCGAGACGATCCTCGACGGCGCCTTCCGTCAGGGCCTGATGCTCATGCACGGGTGCAAGGAGGGTCAGTGCTCCGCGTGCAAGTCGTTCCTACTCGACGGCGAGGTCGATCTTGATCGTTACTCCACCTTCGCGTTGCCGGACTATGAGGAGGAAGAGGGGTGGACGCTGCTATGCAAAGCCCACGCCGTGACCGATCTCGAGATCGAGCTGATCAACTACGACGAGGAGATCCTTCAGAGCGGAATCTCGCTGCAGACACTCCAGACCCACATTGAGGCTATTGAGCCGCTTACGTCCGACATCCGCCGACTCATTCTTCGCGTAGACGACGGCGTCGCGTTCGACTTTCATCCCGGCCAATACGTCGACATCGAGATTCCGGGGACCGGCCAGCACCGGTCGTTCTCGATGGCCAACACCCCAGCTGACGGTGGCCGGCTCGAGTTCATGATCAAGCTGTATCCGGGCGGCCACTTTTCCGGCCTTTTGGCCGACGGTGGCCTCAGCGTCGGCGACGAGCTGCAGATCCGTGGTCCGTACGGCGTGTTCACATTGCGTGAGCGCTCCGACCGGCCGGTGGTGTTCGTTGGCGGCGGCGCGGGAATGGCACCGATCCTCTCGCTTCTACGCGCGATGTCGGAGCGGGGCACTCCTCGACCCGCTGTCTACTACTACGGTGCACGTGGCGCGGCCGACCTGTTCCACGTCGAGGAGCTCGCCGCGCTGGCCGTGCCCATCCCGGGCTTTCGGTTCGTCCCGGCACTCTCCGAGTCGGTGGGAAATGACGGCTGGACGGGTGAGACCGGGTTGATCACTGACGTGGTCGATCGCAGTGAGCCCGATTTGGCAGGCGTCGACGCCTACGTGTGCGGTCCGCCGCCAATGGTGGACGCGGCCATCGAGCTTCTCGTGCGGCGAGGTGTGCCTGAGGCGCAGATCTACTACGACAAGTTCACGACAACAGCAGACGCGGAGGAGAGCCAAACATGAGCACCCAGAGCCCCCCAAAGGAACGTAGCGTTCCTAAGCCGGTCTTCACCGATGCCGAGGCCGGCGCCCGCGAATTCCCGTCGTGGCAGAGCCGCGCATTTAGCTACTTCACGCCGCGAAAGCGCCGCGCGACCGTCTATGAGGACGTCACAGTCGATGTCCAGCCCGATCCGGCGCGATACCTCATCCAGGGCTGGATCTATGGATTCGCGGACGGGCCCGGCGGCTATCCGCAGGAGTGGACAGCGCTCAAATCCTCCAACTGGCACCAGTTCCTCGATCCCAACGAGGAATGGGAACAGACGATCTACCGTAACAACGCCAACATCGTCCGCCAGGTGGCACAGACCGTCGCCAACGCCAAGGCCGAGCAGGCCTTCGACGGCTGGAACCGCAACTGGATCAAGGTCGTGGAGAGCCACATCGGGGCATGGGCTCACGCGGAGAACGGTATCGGTCTACACGTGTACACGGCCATTCAGCGCAACGCGCCGACCAACATGATCAACAACGCCTTGGCGGTCGGCGCGGCTCACAAGCTTCGCTTCGCGCAGGATCTGATGCTCTACAACCTTGAGATCAGCGAGCAGCTCGACGGCTTCGACGGGAGCGCTCACCGGGTCGCTTGGCAAGAGGATCCTGTATGGCAAGGCGTCCGTGAGAACGTCGAGCTCCTGACCGCGACACGCGATTGGGCGGAGACGTTCTTCGCCACTGCGCTGGTATTCGAACCACTAGTCGGCGAGCTGTTCCGCAGCGGATTCGTCATGCAGTGCGCTGCGCTGCAAGGCGACTTCGTCACGCCGACGCTGATGGGCGCCGGCGAGGCCGATACGCATCGGGAGGAGCGCACCGCGCGCCACCTGTTCGAGTTGCTGCTGAACGACCCAGAATACGCCGGCGAGAACCGCCGCCAGCTCCAAGAGTGGCTGGCGAGCTGGGTGCCGCGCAGCCTCGAGGCGGGGCGGCAGCTGCAACCGGTCTGGTCCCAACTATCCGAAAAGGTCGTGACCTTTGAGGATTCGCTGGCACGGGCGAAGGCCCGGTTCGGCGACCTCCTCGATGGCCTCGGCCTCGAATCCCCAGAGGAGCTGTGATCGATGAGTGCACAAGCTGACCCCCGGTTCGAGTCCGACCGGACGGCGTCGAATCGAACCGGTGTCACGTTGATGAACAACCAAGTCGGGTATGTCGTGGCCAGGGTCATGGATGGCAAGCCCGGGATCACGATCGAGGACATGCCGGCGATGATCCGCGTCGACGGCCCGGAGAAGATCGACTTCGACTTCGCCGAACTCGCCGAAGCACTGGGCTGGGATGACTTCGGCGGCGACGACTTCGAGGAGATCATGTCGACTCACTACGGACGCATGGTTGTGCTCGACGACCGCGTGCTGCTATTTGCCAACCCCGAGGAGGCCGCCCAGTACATCGGCTTCGACCTCGAGCCCATCGACTAGACGGAGACACACACGTGTACGAGAAAGACGGCGAGCGCTACTTCATCGTGGACGGGCACATCCACTTCTGGGACGCCAGCCCAGCGAACCAGGCCAACAAGTACGGCAGAGGCTTCATCAACTGCTTCTATGACTATCAGCAGAACCTCAGCCCGCCTGAGTTCAAGTGGCCCCTTGAGAAGTTTGAGAAGTACAGCGAGGAAGATCTGCTGCACGACATCTTTGAGGTCGGCTACGCCGATGTCGCGATCTTCCAGCCAACGTATCTGACCGACTTCTACACGAACGGGTTCAACACCACTCAGCAGTGCGCGGCGGTGGCCGAGAAGTATCCCGGGAAGTTCATCGTCAATGGCGCGTTCGACCCGCGGGACGGCGAGGCCGGCCTTGAGGCGCTCGAGGCCCTGGTGAGCCGGTATCAGCTCAAGGGCGTAAAGCTCTACACGGCCGAGTGGAAGGGGGACTCGCGAGGCTGGCGACTGGACTCGCCCGAGTCCTATCGCTACCTCGACAAGTGCCGGGAGCTCGGGGTGCGCAACGTGCACATCCACAAGGGCCCGACCATCTGGCCGCTCAATCGGGATGCGTTCGATGTCTCGGACGTCGACGACGCGGCCACCGATTTTCCCGAACTGAACTTCATCGTCGAGCATCTGGGGCTGCCGCGGCTGGAGGACTTCTGCTGGATCGGCACTCAGGAGCCCAACGTGTACGGCGGCTTCTCGGTGGCAATGCCCTTCATCTATACGCGGCCGCGCTATTTCGCGCAGATCATCGGCGAGCTGTGCTATTGGCTTGACGAAAACCGGCTCCTCTTCGGCAGCGACTACGCGATCTGGCAGCCGAAATGGCTGGTCGAGCGGTTCGTCGACTTTCAGATCCCGGACGACATGCTCGGCGAATACGCTCCGCTCACGCCGGATGTGAAGCGCAAGATTCTCGGCCTGAACGCCGCCAGGCTGTACGACATCGAGGTGCCGGCGGAGCTTGCCCTGGACGCCGTCGCCACGACGGGGGCCGTGATCGGCTCGGAGCCTGTGAGTCCGGCATGACGACGACCGCGCAGGAGGTCCTGGGCGCCCTCGCCGAGGTCCGGGACCCAGAGCTCGATGAGCCTCTGACGGACCTGGGGTTCGTCGCCGGAGTGCACGTCGAGGAAGGACGCGTGGCCGTGCGCCTTCGGCTGCCGACGTACTTCTGCGCGCCCAACTTCGCGTGGCTGATGGTCCAAGGCGCACGGTCGGCAGTGCTCGCACTGGACGGAGTCCAGGAAGCTGTCGTGAAGCTCGAAGATCACTCCGCAGCGACCGAGATCAACCGTGGCGTGAGCCGGGGCGCGGGCTTCGCGCAGACATTCGCCGGCGAGACCACGGGTGAGCTGGGCGAGCTGAGCGAGACGTTCGCGCGCAAGGCGTTCGTAGCTCGCCAGGCCCGGCTGTGCGACTCACTGCTGCGCGCCGGTCAGACGCCGCACGAGGTGGTGGGGCTGCAGCTCTCCGATCTGGAGCCCGGTCCCGACCAGGCACGCTGCGTCGTCCTGCGCGCGCAACTGGGGATTGACGCCTCCCCCGAAGCGCCGGCGTTCGTCTCGCCCAAGGGCCGGGCGTTCGACGCGTCAGAACTGATGCGCTGGTTGCGCATCGCCCGCCTGGTGCGGCTCAGCGTCGAGGGCAACGCCGGGCTCTGCCGGGCGCTGCTGAAGACGAGATACGGAATCCGAGACCCCGAGGAGGTGGCGGTGTGAGAGCGGCAAGGCTTCACCAGTACCACGAACAGCTTCGCGTGGAAGAGGTGCCGGAGCCAACCATCACCGATCCCCACGATGTGATCGTGAGGATTGGAGGCGCGGGCCTATGCCGAACCGACCTCCACATCCAAGAAGGGCAGTGGGCCGAGAAGGCAGGGGTCACACTGCCCTACACCCTCGGACACGAGAACGCGGGTTGGGTTTACGAGCTCGGTTCGGCGGTCACGAACGTGGAACTGGGCGACACGGTGATCGTGCACCCGCTCGTTACATGCGGGCTGTGCCGCGCTTGCCGCGCGGGCGACGACGTGCACTGCGCCAACAGCACGTTCCCCGGCATATCGAGCAACGGTGGGTTTGGCGACCTGCTGAAGACCACCGCCCGGGCTGTCGTGAAGTTGCAGCCGACGCTGCATCCCAAGGACATCGCAGCGCTGGCGGACGCCGGGCTCACCGCGTACCACGCGGTCAAGAAGGCTGCGGCACTGCTCTACCCCGGCACGCGCGTGGTGGTAATTGGCGCCGGCGGTCTCGGCCACATCGGCGTCCAGTGCCTGCGCGCGCTGACGCCGGCGGAGATCATCGTCGTCGATCCCTCTGAGCGGGCGCTCGCCCTCGCCAGCGAGCTAGGCGCCGATCGGACCGTCCCGGTGGACGGCAACCATGTTCACACCGTGGGCGAGCTGACGGACGGCGACGGCGCGGAGGCAGTCATCGACTTCGTGGGAGATCGCGGCACCACCCAGGACGGAGTCGCAATGCTGCGTCAGGCTGGCTCCTACTTCGTGGTTGGCTACGGCGAGAACATCGAGGTGCCGACGATCGACATCATCTCACGCGAGATCTCGTTCATCGGCAACCTCGTCGGCTCCTACAACGACCTCGATGAGCTGATGACCCTGACTGCGCAGGGCAAGGTCAGCCTGCATACGACGACCTATCCACTTGACGCCGTCAACGATGCGATGGCGGAGTTGCAGAATGGGCGGCTGCGCGGCCGAGGGATTCTCCTCCCCGCGAGCGGCTCGATAGAGGGAGGACCCAGCGTCTAGTCCGCGTGCAGGAGGACCCCAGTCGCCGCGAACGCTCCTCGGGCTATCAGGCCGCTCGGGACCGTCGGATGCTGGACGAGCGGAGGTCATCCCGCGGCCCACTTCGCTCACTCCCGCCGCCCGCCGCCGCGGCGATCTCGCGAACCGCATCGAGGAGATCCTGAGCCTCGGCCTCGAACCTCCGCATCAACGTCGATAGCCCCAGCACGGCGAGAAACCGCCCGCGGGCGTCGAGTATGGGCGCGGCAATAGTGCAGAATTCGGCGTCGAACTCGCCGCGATCGACCGCGAACCCGTTGCGTCGCACCTTCTCAAGCTCAGACATCAGCGCGTCTGTCGAGGCGATCGTATGGGGCGTATAGCGCCAAAGGCCGCGCTCGATATAGCGCCGGCGGCTGCCCTCGGGCAGCAACGACAGCACC
This sequence comes from Mycobacteriales bacterium, assembly GCA_036497565.1. NCBI lineage: Bacteria > Bacillati > Actinomycetota > Actinomycetes > Mycobacteriales > Mycobacteriales bacterium. The sequence continues at coordinate 2,377 of DASXJE010000123.1, read as the reverse complement.
ACCTTGCCCATCGCCACCGTATGAGCGTTACCGCCGATTCGCGGCTCAAGCCCTGGGACCCGGGGAATGCCTTGCCGGCCGGAGACGGCAATGATGACAATCGCTCCAGCCTCGACTCGTGCGAGGTAGCAGCGCTTACGCGTCCGGGCGAAGAGCTCATTAACGGTTTGGGAGAGCACCCTACTGTCCGAGGTCATGGACCGCTGAACGCCGAACTCCGCCCCGGCGCGCAGCTGGTAGCCGCAGCCTCGCTGGTGGTAGGCGAATCCCTCCTCGTCGAGGCTGGCGAGGAGACCGTAAGCCGTCGAGACACTCTTGCCGAGCTCCGCCGCGACGTCGCGCGCACTAACGCCCTCGGGATGGAGCGCCATGTACGAGAGGACCTTCAGCACCGCTCGAGCTGTGCTCAGGCCCCGCGCCGCGGCGGCGGTCTGGTCTGCGCCGGACTGGTCGGAAGAGGCCCCAGCAAGAGCGACCACCTGCCTGGAGGAGCCGGTGCGGTGGTCATTGCTCACCATTGCTGACTTCCACCATCTTCGATCGGCCTCGGCGAGCAGCTCAGAACCGCACTTTCGAGGCGGCTGATCAGTTCGGGGTAGACGTCCGAAGCACGCTCCCCGCCGTCCAGAACGGCCAGATAGGTCCGGAGCGCGAGCGCGGTATCTGCCTGCACGGCGTCCCACCACCGCTCATATGCCTCCGACACCCGGGCGCACTCTTCGCGCCAATCGACTTGTGCATCCATGACGTCATCGTCCGTTCGCCGCGGAAGTGACCTGGTTTCGACCGGGTTAGGAAGCACGCGTTACCCGGATGCGGTGCTCGGAGAGGTCCCCCGGCCAGTCGTCGAACGAGTCGCCGGCCGGCAGATGGGGATTTTGCCTTCGCGTAGGGTCATCTTTCGCGGGGTCGCTATGTGAATGAGTGCCCAATGTGGCACCCTGCAGGTAGTCGACCGGCAACTGGCTTCGCGGCGATCAGTCGGGAGGCTCGAAGGTGAGCCGCGCGCCCAATCAGCGCCTCAAAGGGGGCCCGCCGGCCTCGGTCGCTCAAGCCGCCGGCCCCCGCTACCTCCGCCCCGGTCTTACGGGGAGGCGTTAGTGCTACATGCGGTCGCCACCGTGGACACGCAGACTGTCGTCCCGCCGTTGAAGACCGAGCCAATGACGGTCGGGCCGATGGCCACGCCGATGGAGCCAATCGAGGGTCCGACAAAGGACAGGGGTGCCGGCTGGAACGCCGGGAGGCTGCCCAAGGATGGCAGGGCAGGAAGCGGTGGCACCGCCGGCCACGTGGGCGTGGCCGCGCTCGCCCCGGCGACCGGACCGGCCATCGCCAGCGCAGCAACGACGCCTGTCGCCGACACCGCGCACCGCTTGATCGCACTCATCCGTCTGTTCATAGCCAATTTCCTCCTGAGGGCCTTGTCGCCAGTGGCGTGCAAAGGCAAATTTGACAGTCACGGCATCGGTCAGTGGTCAGCGTCCGCTGGGCGGTCGCCAGGGTCGCTGGCCTGATCCCATGTTGAAACGGTGCCGGGCGACGGCGCGCGGTCGGCTGTCCAAGCGTTCAGTTTCGGACCGGTCGATCGGCCCACAGGGCGGAGGTAGGACATCGAGACGCTCCGGACCGAGAACAATGAATTGCGGCGACTCCTGGAGAAGCACCAGTGGAGCGGCCTCACGCCACTGAAGTCGCGCGGGGTGTGCCCGGAGTGGTGCGCGTCCTCTCGTTCCGGCGAGCATCGGCCCGGTTGCGCGCTCGCCAAGGTGCCGGCGCACTCGGACTGATCACCGCTGCGGCGGGGTTCGAGCTGGCGAGTGGTCGAACGCAGGCGGCTGCCAGATCCATCCCCGGGACGCCGGGCAGGTTCATCTGGCAGCCGACGCGCCTGCTCATGACGGTGCTCCTGCCAACGACATAGTCGAGTTGCCCCCGGCGCACCTGCGCGATTGCGGATCGCTCTGCGATGTCGATGTGAAAGACGATCGCGTCGAGGCGTCGCGGCCTGGTGCCCCTGTAGTGGGGGTTGGGTCTGACGACGGCCTGGACGCCGCCTTCGTGCTCAGCTAGGTAATACGGTCCTGCTGTCGGCAAGGGTTCCTGATAGCCGCCTTGCGGGGTCGGCGTGCCGGCGGGCAGGACGCAGAAGTACGGGAGGGCCAGGCGCGCCGGAAAGTCGCGCACGGGCCGGCGGGTCCTGATCACGAGCGCTCCCTGGCGGACGGTGATCCCTGAAACGTCACTGGTTCTGTGATCGCGATATGAGTCAAGGCCGATCACGTCGCGCAGGATGTGTGCCGCCGGCGCAGTGGGACCCAGGTCTGGCGACAGGGCTCGGACCAAGGTGGCACGGACATCTTCGGCGGTGACGACC
>DASXJE010000122.1 GCA_036497565.1 Mycobacteriales bacterium | reverse complement strand
GCCACGGGTCGGCGACGGTTTCGTGCGGCTGGATGCTGAGGGTGTCGTCGACTACGCCAGCCCCAACGCGGTCTCTGCCGTGCACCGGATCGGCCACCCCGGCGAGGTGGTCGGAGCGTCCCTGGCCGAGGTCGTCACGCCGCTCATCCAGCACGGCGACGGCGTCGACGAGAGCCTGGCCCTCGTCGTCCGGGGCCGCGCTCCGTGGCGGGCCGAGCTGGAGGCCAACGGCACCAGCCTGTCGCTGCGCGCCATCCCGATCGTTCATGACGGAGTGCGCACCGCAGCCCTGGTCCTGCTGCGCGATGTCAGTGAGCTGCGCCGGCGCGAGCGCGAGCTGATGACGAAGGACGCGACGATCCGGGAGATCCACCACCGGGTCAAGAACAACCTGCAGACCGTCGCCGCCCTGCTGCGCCTGCAGGCGCGACGGGTCGACCTCCCGCAGGCCCGGCAGGCGCTGCAGGAATCGGTACGCCGGGTGAGCTCGATCGCCCTGGTCCACGAGACGCTCGCACTCTCTCTCGACGAGCGGGTCGACTTCGACGAGGTGGTCGACCGGCTGCTGGGAATGGTGGCCGAGGTGGCCGCGCCCGAGTCGCGGGTCCGACTCCGCCGGGAGGGCGACTTCGGCGAACTGCTCGCGGAGGTTGCCACCCCGTTGGTGATGGTGCTCACAGAACTCATGCAGAACGCGGTCGAACACGCTTTCGTCGACGTGCCCCAGGGTGACGTCGTGGTGGTCGCGGAGCGGTCCGCCCGGGCGCTCACGGTCTGCGTCTGGGACGACGGCGCCGGGCTGCCGCCCGGCTTCCGCTTGGCGGACAGCGACCGGCTGGGCCTGCGGATCGCCCGGACGCTGGTGGACTCTGAACTGCGCGGGACCATCGAGGTCGGGCCGCGCCTGCCGCACGGCACGCAGGCGCGGCTGCAGGTGCCCCTGGCCCCGCGGGCATGAGCCCACCCCGGACACAGCGATGGCCCGGCACCTCGAGGTGTCGGGCCACCGTGACGACGGCATAGCCGATCGCATGGTCGTACAGAGGCACGGTCGCGAGCTACGCGGCGTGCCGTTTGGGCAGGTCAGGCCATGCGGGCACGGGCGCGGGCCCGCCTCCGCTTGAGGGCGCGACGCTCGTCTTCGCTCATTGCGCCCCAGACGCCGGCGTCCTGGCCGCTCTCCAACGCCCACGACAAGCACTCGTCGGTGACGGGGCAGCGACGGCAGACCGCCTTGGCCTCTTCTACCTGCAGCAATGCTGGACCGGTGTTGCCGATCGGGAAGAACAGCTCAGGGTCTTCGTCACGACACAGCGCGCGATGGCGCCAATCCATGCTTGCCTCCTCATCAGGTCTCTTACGTGTCAGTGGGGGATATCGTTCGGTGGTCTGGTGGTTCCGGGTTTCGTGTTCCGGGAGGCGTGGTGCGGCCCCCCGCTTGTGAATACTTTCACGAGCAGCGCCGGTGTCAAGTGCTGAACCAGCTCAATCTGAATCGTGTAAGCCGGGTCACTCTCGCCGTGCGGCGCTCTGGCCCACCCTGGCAGCAGTTTGTGCAGCCCGCAACCGATGCCGGCTCAGGCGACCACGCGCAGGGCATCGGGGACGGCGGTGAAGCGCACCGAGCGCCGCTGGCCGACGTAGTCGCCGTCCACCTGGAGCCCGACCGGCTCGCCGGCGGTGAGTGTCAGGTCGACCGCGTCGTGCAGCCGCAGTTGATACCGACCCCGGGGGCGGGGTCGACGGCGGAGGGCCTGGTAGGCGACCCGCAGGACCCGCACCGTGTGCATCGAGCGCATCGCGAACAGGTCGAGTCCACCGTCGAAGGACGCTCCGGGCGTCGGGTTGACCGGGCGATTGCCCAGATATGTCCACGGTGAGGTGTTCGACACGATGGCGAAGTACAGCGCGTCGATCGGGTCGTCCCCGGGCCGGTGCAGGGTCAGCCGTGGATGGCGCCGGTCCGCGCCGAGGAAGAACTCGCCGACGGCGGACCGGACGTAGAGACCCGGGGAGGCGCCGCGGCCGGCCCGCCGGTGCCGCTCCACCCGGGCGATCACCTCGGCATCGAAGCCGAACCCGGCGTTGAAGGTGAACCACCGGTCGTCGGCCCGCCCGAGCCCGACGCGGCGCGATCGGCCGGCGCGTAGGGCGTCGAGGATCGCGCTGGTCGCCTCGATCGGGTCGTGAGGCGCGCCGAGGGCGCGGGAGAAGACGTTGGCCGACCCGCCGGGCACCACGGCGAGCGCCGGCACCTGCGGACAGACGCCGTTCGCCAGCAGCCCGTTGACCACCTCGTTGACGGTGCCGTCACCGCCGAGGGCCACGACCAGATCCACCTTGTCCGACGTCGCCTGGCGGGCCAGCGCGATCGCGTGGCCCCGGCCGAGGGTCTGCGCGACATCGACCCTGACTTCGGACCCGAGGGCCCGGGCCAGGATGTCGCGTCCGCGCCGCGTCGTCGCTGTGGCCTGCGGGTTCACGACGAGCAGCGCGCGCATGAATCGGAGCGTACCGGCCGGTAGCATCGCGGCCGTGCCAGAGCCCGATGCCCGTGGGGGCCCGCCGGTGCCGCGTGTCGTGACCGCGGCGGCCGTGCTCGCCGGCGTCCAGGGGCTCGCGCTGGTGGCGATTGCGGTCCTGCTGATCGTCGACACGATCGTGGGGAGCCCGCACAGCCTCTTCGGCGGGTTGGGGGGAGCGGCGCTCGCCCTGATCGCCGCCGCCGTTCTCCTCGTACTCGGCCGCTATCTGGGCGCGGTGCGCCGATGGGCGCGATCGCCGATCGTGGTGCTGCAGGTGCTGTGGCTCCCGGTCAGCTTCAGCCTGGCGTTCCAGGCCGGCCGGCCGGCGTACGGCGGCCCCATCCTCGTCTCGGCGATCGCGATCCTGCTGCTGCTCGCCACCCCGGAGGCGCGGGCGGCGTTCGACCCGCAGTGAGGAGGGCGGCCGCTAGTCCTCGCGCAGCAGCGATTCGCGCAGCGTCGCCAAGGTGCGGGAGAGCAGCCGCGAGACGTGCATCTGGGAGATGCCGAGTTCGGCCGCGATCTGGGACTGCGTCATGTTCTGGAAGAAGCGCAGGGCGAGCAGCCGCTTCTCCCGGTCCGGCAGCGTGTCGAGCAGCGGCTTGAGCGACTCCCGGTTCTCCACCCCGGTGAGCGCCTCATCCTCGACGCCGAGGGTGTCGGCGACGCTCGGGACGTCCTCGCTGGACGAGGTGTCCAGCGACATGGCGGCGTAGGCGTTGGCCGACTCGAGCCCGTCGAGGACCTCCTCCTCGTCGACCTTGAGCTTGGCCGCCAGCTCCCGGACGGTCGGTGACCGGCCCAGATCCTGGGTCAGGTCGGCGGTCGCGGCGGAGATCGCGGCGCGGAGCTCCTGGAGTCGGCGGGGTACCCGGATCGTCCAGCCCTTGTCGCGGAAGTGTCGCTTGATCTCGCCGACCACGGTCGGGGTGGCATAGGTGGAGAACTCCACCTCGCGGTCCAGGTCGAACCGGTCGACGGCCTTGATCAACCCGAGAGTCCCGACCTGCACGAGGTCGTCGAGCGGTTCGCCGCGGCCGGCGAACCGGCGGGCCAGGTATTCGACCAGGGGCAGGTGCATCTCGACCAGCTCGTCGCGGAAAACGCGATGCTCCGCCGAGTCGTCCGGACTCGACGCCAGCCGGGCGAACAGGTCGCGGGCGTGATCTCGGTCGTAGTTCGATCCGGGCTCGGTTGCTCCGTTGGAGGAGGCGGTCACGGTCTCGCGCTGCGATGCTTGCGGAGAGCGATGGTGACCCGGTCGTCTTGGTCGGTGTTGACCTCGACGTCGCCGCCGAGCGCGGAGAGCACGGTCCAGGCGAACGACGACCGGCCGGGCGTCTGCCCGGAACGCGTCTTGGCGCTCACGGCGACGTGCAGGGTGGCGCCGTTCAGGGTGTAGCGGCAGGCCAGCTCGCTGCCCGGCACGGTGTCGGGCAGGATCAGCGCGCACGCCTCGTCGACGGCGATGCGCAGGTCGTCGATCTCGTCGAGGGTGAAGTCGAGTCGGGCGGCGAGGCCCGCCGTCGCCGTACGGAGCACCGACAGGTAGGCGGAGTTGGCCGGGAGCCGGATCTCGACGACGTCCCCGGTACCCGCCTCGGTGGTCTCGGGCTCTTCGCTCACTGGCTGGTCCTCCCGAATCGGCATGCCGTCATCCTCCATTGTCTACCGGACCTGCGGGTCACCGAGGCAGATCATTGCTCGGCGAGCTCGGCCAGTCGATCTCCGCTGAGTCGCCAGCCGGTCCAGTCGTCCATCGGTTCGGCCGACAGCGACCGGTAGAAGCGGTGCGCGTCGACGTTCCAATTCAGCACGCCCCACTCCAGCCGGGTGTAGCCGGCGGACCGGCAGATCCGGGCGAGCTCGGTGAGCAGGGCACGGCCCAGGCCGCTGCGCCGGTGCTCGGGGCGGACGAACAGATCCTCCAGGTGAATGCCGTGCTCACCCGTCCAGGTCGAGTAGTTGAGGAACCACAAGGCGAACCCGACCACCTCGCCGTCGACCTCGCCGACATGACCGAACAGCGCCGGCCGGTCACTGAAGAGCGACCTGCTCAGCTGGTCGTCGGTGAGCTTGCACTGCTCAGCGGCGCGTTCGTAGCGGGCGAGGTCGTGCACCAGCGCCACCACGGCCGGGATGTCGGCGGGCCCGACCCGCCGTACCGTCACGCTCACGGTGCTTCCTCGGTGAGCGGCGGGAGGTTCCAGGTGTCGATCGTGGGTGCGTCGTGTTCGGTGCCGAGTGTGCAGAGGGTGGCGGGTCCGAGCAGGAAGTGGGCACCGGCCGGCACCGGAAAACCGAGATAGCGGGCGGTGAGCACCCGGCCGAAGTGGCCGTGTCCGACGATCGCGACGTCGCCGTCGGCCAGGAATGGGCGGATCGACGTGAGCAGCCGGTCGGCGCGCGTTCTCACCTCGGCGGCGGTCTCCCCGCCAGGCGGATCTCCCGTCCAGATCGTCCAGCCGGGCCGGTCGCGGCGGATCTCCTCGGTGGTCCGGCCTTCGTAAGCGCCGTAGAACCACTCGGCCGCGTCCGGGTCGACGACCGGGTCAAGTAGGCCGGCCAACTCTGCCGTGTCGCGCGCCCGTCGACGGGGACTGACGACGACCCGGACGATGCGCCGCGACGCCAGTCGACCGGCGAGTCCACGTGCCTGCTCGATCCCGCGGGCGGTCAGCGGGACGTCGGTGACGCTGGTGTGGCGACCCGACGCGCTCCATTCGGTCTCGCCGTGCCGGATGACGAGAACTTTGCCGACCGGAAACTCGCCGACAGACGACCCGGCCGGCACCGGGTGTTGCGCGGTGCCGGCCGGGGTCTGCTGCGGATCGAGCGGGTGGGTCACGCCGCCTTCTTCGTCTCCCAGAAGATCTCGGCGATCTTGTCGATCTGGTCGAGCAGCTTCTGGCCGTCCTTCGGGTCGACCGAGCCCTTGCCGCCGGACGCGCCGGCCTGCTTGGTCGCATCGTTGAACAGCTGGTGCAGCTCGGGGTGGGCCTTGAAGTGAGCCGGCTTGAAGTAGTCGGTCCACAGCACCCACAGGTGGTGCTTGACGAGCTCGGCCCGCTGTTCCTTGATGATCAGCGCACGGGTACGGAACGCCGGGTCGTCGTTGCCCTGGTACTTCTCCTGGATCGCCTTGACCGATTCGGCCTCGATCCGGGCCTGCGCCGGGTCGTATACCCCGCACGGCAGATCGCAGTGCGCATAGGCGACGGTCGTCGGGGTGAGCAGGTGGAACAACCGCATGGATGACCTCCTGGTGGCTTGCGATGATCTCTCTCAACGGACCCTACCCTCGGTCCGAACAGGTATTCAGGCGGGAGGACACGGGTGCGCTGGCCCCTGATGACGGTGCTCGTGGCGGGTCCGTCGATGGTCCCCACCCTGCGGCACGGTGACGCGGTGCTGGTACGGCGTGGTGACGGCGTACGGCCGGGTGATGTCGTCCTGGCGCGCTTCACGCAACGCCCGGACCGGTTGGTCGTCAAGCGCGCGGTCCGCCGGTTCCAGGACGGCTGGTGGCTGGAAGGGGACAACGCCTGGGGGAGCGACGACAGCCGGTCGCTGGGCACCGGCGACGTGCTCGGCCGGGTGGTGCTGCGCTACGGGCCGCTCCGGCGGGGGGCCTCGCGGGCCGGGCTGCGCCGCAGCGTCTCGTAGAACGCCAGGCAGTCGTCGTAGCGCGGCAGCACCCCCGCGGTCTGCGCCTCGGCCAGCGTGGGCGCGGCGCGGTCACGGTCGGAGAGCACCAGATCCAGGTCCGGGGGGATCCGCAGGCCGAGCGCCGGATCGAGCGCGCTGACTCCCCGCTCCCGGCCCGGCTCGTATCCCGTCGAGCACAGGTAGCTGATCACCGTGTCGTCCTCGAGGGCGACGACGACGTGGCCGAGCCCTTCGCCGACGTAGACCGCCGCGAGGTCGACGGTGTCCAGGCGCACCGTGTCGTGCCGGCCGAACGTCGGTGAACCGACCCGGATGTCGACCACGATGTCGAGTGCGGCGCCCCGCGGACAGTGGACGTACTTCGCCTGCCCGGGCGGCACCATCGCGTAGTGCACCCCGCGCAGGGTGCCCCGGCGGGAGACGCTGTGGTTCGTCTGGGCCAGGGCCATCGGATGGCCGACCGCCCGGGCCACCTCGTCGGCGAGGTAGGGGTTCGCGAAGACCCCGCGGTCGTCCGGATGCTGGTCCGGGACGAACTCCCAGGCACCGTCGATCGCCAGCTGTCGGGTCTGCACAGCGGGCACGCTACCGTGGCGGTCCCGACAATTCGGCGCGGCATTGGACAAGATGCGTGCGAAGCCGCCCGGACTTCGGCACTCTGGTCGCGTGGTGATTCCGAGCTACGACCGGAACCCGGCCCGCCGGGTCCCGATCGTCACGTGGGCGTTGATCGTGGCGAACATCGTCGTGTTCGTGCTGTCGCCCCTCGCCCGGGCCCCGTTCACCAGCGAATCCACCGCGCAGTTGTGTGGGCAACAGGCGTTCGTCTACCACTGGGGCGCCGTGCCGTGGGAGCTGACACGCAACCAGGCGCTGCCCTTCACGGTCGGCCCGCCGGCCGGTCGCAACGCCTGCCTGACCGTCAAGCCGACGTATCACAAGTACCCGGCGCTGTCCTCGCTGACCAGCCTGTTCCTGCACGCCGGTTGGCTGAACCTGCTCGGCAACATGGTCTTCCTGTTCCTCTTCGGCGGCACGGTGGAGGACCGCGTGGGGCGGGTGCGCTATCTGCTCTTGTACCTGCTGGCCGGGGTCGTCTCGACCTACATCTTCGCCTTCACCCTGGGCGGCTCAACGCTGCCGTTGGTAGGCGCCTCGGGTGCCATCGCCGGCCTGCTGGGGGCCTACCTCGTGAAGTTCCCGCGGGCGAAGGCCGCCGGGTTGATGGGGTTCCTCTACTTCCTCCCGGGGTGGCTCCCGGCGTGGACCCTGCTCGCTCTCTGGTTCGGGTTGCAGGCCGTCTATGCGCGGGGCTGGGGGATGACCGGCGGCGGCGGGACCGCGATCCTCGTGCCGGTCGTCGGATTCGTGTTCGGCATGATCGCCGCGGCCGTGTTCGTGCCCCGGAGACAGTACGGCGGATACCGGCAGCGCCGGGCCTACTGATCACGGCAGATTGATGAGGGCGGACGCTCAGTCGTCCTCGTCGTCGCGGGCGAGGAAGGTCGCCAGCCGGTCGACCGGGATCTCGAAGTCGGGGTTGAGGTCGACGAAGGCGCGCAACTGCTCGGCGAGCCACTCCAGGCTCACGGTCTCGGCGCCGCGTCGACTGCTGAGTTCCTCGATCCCGCGGTCGGTGAAGTACATCGCCGCCCGCTAACCGGCGAAGGCCTGCGTGACCAGCGCCTTCTGCTCCTGCTCCGCGACCTTGCTGGATCCGGCCGCCGGGCTGGCCGAGGCCCGGCGTGAGACCAGCCGCAGCGGCAGGTCGCCGGGAAGCCGGGCCGGGAGGTTGAGCGCCATGAACGGCCACGCTCCCTGGTTCGCCGGCTCCTCCTGCACCCAGGTGTAGCTGCGCACGTTGGGGTAGGCGGCCAGGGCGGCGCGCAGGGAATCGGCGGGCAGCGGGTAGAGCTGCTCGAGCCGGACGATGGCGGCGTCGCTCACGCCGTTTTCCTCGCGGTGGGCGGCCAGGTCGTAGTAGACCTTGCCGGAGCAGAGCACCACCTTGGTGACCTTGTCAGGGTCGGGCGGCTGGTCGCCGACGCCCGGGTCGCTCAGCACCGGGGAGAAGGCACCGGAGGTGAAGTCGTCGATGTCGGAGGTGGCCGCCTTGCGGCGCAGCAGGGACTTCGGCGTGAAGGCGATCAACGGCCGGTAGTTGTAGCGCAGTGCCTGCCGCCGCAACAGGTGGAAGTAGTTGGCCGGCGTGGTGCAGTTGGCCACGGTCATGTTGTCCTCGGCGCACAGGGTCAGGAACCGCTCGATGCGCGCACTGGAGTGGTCCGGGCCCTGGCCTTCGTAGCCGTGCGGCAGCAGGAGCACGACACCGGACTGCTGCCCCCACTTCGCCTCGCCGGCCGAGACGAACTCGTCGACGATCGACTGGGCGCCGCCGGCGAAGTCGCCGAACTGTGCCTCCCAGCAGACCAGCGCCCGGCGGTTGGCCACCGAGTAGCCGTACTCGAAGCCCATCGCCGCGAACTCGCTCAGGAGCGAGTCGTAGATCCAGAACCGGGACTGCTCGGGGTCGAGGTTTTTCAGCGGCGTGTATTCCGCGCCGGTCTTGCGGTCGACCAGGACGGCATGCCGCTGGACGAACGTGCCGCGCCGGCTGTCCTGGCCGGCCAGCCGCACCGGGACGCCCTGCAGGAGCAGTGAGCCGAACGCGAGCAACTCGCCCATGGCCCAGTCGATCCCGCCCTCGCTGGTCATCGCGGCACGCCGGTCGAGCAGCCGCTTCAGCCGGGGATGGACGGTGAAGGTCTCCGGCAGGCTGACGAACGAGTCACCGATCCGCTTGATGACCTCGTGTGTCACTCCGGTGGGCACCCCCTCGAACGGGGTGCCGGCCATTACCGGCTCGGGAGTGGACTGGCCGGACGCGTCGCGCGTCTCGACGAATACCTTCTCCAGTTGGTCGTGGTAGTCCTTGAGGGCCTCCTCGGCCTCGGCGATCGTGATGTCGCCGCGCCCGATCAGCGCCTCGGTGTAGAGCTTCCGGACCGACCGCTTGGCGTCGATGATGTCGTACATCAGCGGCTGGGTCATCGACGGGTCGTCGCCCTCGTTGTGCCCGCGGCGTCGGTAGCAGACCAGGTCGATGACGACGTCCTTCTTGAACGCCTGCCGGTACTCCACGGCCAGCCGGGCCACCCGCACGCACGCCTCGGGGTCGTCGCCGTTCTCGTGGAAGACCGGCGCGCCGATCATCCGCGCGACGTCGGTCGAGTACAGGC
>DASXJE010000121.1 GCA_036497565.1 Mycobacteriales bacterium | reverse complement strand
CAGGATCGCCCCGGTGAGGATGATCGGCCGGGTCAACGGCGCGACGATCCGCAGCAGCACCTGGTATTCCCTGGCACCGTCGACCCGGGCGCTCTCCGTGAGTTCCTTGGGGATCTGCTCGAAGAACCCACGGAAGAGCAGGACCAGCAGGGGTTGCGCACCCGCCGCGTAGGGCAGGATCAGCGCCCACGGCGTGCTGTAGATCCCGAAGGCCTTGATCATGAGATACAGCGGGATGATGGTGAGCGTCGACGGGATCATGAGCAGGCAGATGTAGGCCATGAAGACGATCGACTTGCCCCGGAAGTCGGCCTGCGCAAAGGCGTAGGCACCCAGGAGCGCCGCCAGCACCCCGATCACGATCGACGCCACGGCGATTATGACCGTGTTCTTCAGCGGAGTGTCGATCCCCTTCCACGCCGCCACGTAGTTCTGCGTCTCGAACTGCGTGAACAGCGCGAACACGCCTCCGGTGGCCAGGTTCTTCCCGGTCTTCAACGAGTTGGAGAGCACGAAGATGATCGGGAAGTAGGTCAGGAGGACGATGACCAGACCGGCCACGAGCGTGAGCGCGGTCAGCCCTCGTTTACGGCGTCCGAAGACGCCTGTCGCCATTGCCATCTGCTACTGCCTCACTTCAGTGACTTCAGGCTGATGTGGTTCGCCGAGGCGTAGGCCTTGGCTCCCGACTGCAGCAGCGCCTCCCACTGGGTGGAGAACTTGTCGAAGCTGACGCCGCCGGCCATGAGCTGCGAAACCATCCGGAGCCCGGTGTTGGTGGTGTCGGTGGACAGCACGTCATCGAGGGCGATGTCGACGATGGTCGGCGGCGCAGTCGCCGGCACCAGCGAGGCGAGGCCGGAGACGTTGGGGACCGGCGCACCCTTCACCGTGGGGATGAATGAACCGCCCTGCCCCCACGCCTTGACCTCTGCACCGATGTGCTGGGGCGTGTAGAGCCATGCCATGAAGTCCATGACGGTCTTGGTCTTGGCCGGGGTCATCGACTGGTCGGCCTTCTTCGAGGTGATCGACCACTGGCCGGCGCCGTTGGGACCTCCGATGACGCCCTTGGTGCTGATGCCCGCCGAGTGCGGCGACGTCGCGCTCGTGACGGTCGGCTCGGGGAACAGCCCGTACTTGCCGGTGAAGCCGGCGGTGTCGAGCTGCGGAATGGCCCAGCTGCCGTCCCACATCATGGCCACCTTGCCCTGGGTGAACAGGGGCAGCGGGGACAGCGGCGGGCTGACCGCGTTGGGCGTCGAGCAGGCGTCGTAGCTACCACCGGACTTGGAGATGTACGGCCGGAGTTGGTAGAGCATCTTCCACACCTCGGCGTAGGCCGGGTTCTTCATCGAGATGATGCCCTTGACGATGCCGGACGCCACGTCCTTGCCGCTGGTGACGACCGACTTGTCGACCATGAACTTGGACAGCGAGTTCTTCAGATACTGGGTGTCGGCGAGGCGCTCGTACCAGGACGGGTTGCACGGGCCGCCGGTAGCGTATTCGAGCGGTGTGTAGCCGGCACTCTTGAGCTTGCCGAGGTCCGTCATCAGGTCGGCCCAGGTCTGGGGTGCCCCAGTGATGTGGGCCTTCGCGAACGCCGCCTTGTTGTAGTAGAAGGCGGTCTCCACGTTGGACCCGAGCAGGATCCGCATGCTGCCGTCGGGTGAGGTCATGTAGGGGATCGTCGACTCCTGGAAGCTGTCGATCCACTTCTTGTTGCCCTTGATATAGGGGTTGGGCTTGTTCAGGTAGGGCCGCAGATCCTGCAGGATGTTGTTCGGGATCGAGCCGGACAGCAGCGGGTTGTACTGCTCGAAGACGACGTCCGGCGCGCTTCCGCCGGCGGCCTGCGAGACCAGCGTGGCGTTGGCCGTGGTGATCGAGGAGGTCGAGTTGGGCAACCAGTTGACCTGCACGTTGGAGTGGGCCGCTTCGTACTCGTGGGTGATCTGATTCAGCGCCCTGTTCTGCGCCGAGGTGATCTCACCGGTGCCGGGGGGCAGGATCGCCCGGATCGTCACTCCGCTTCCCGACGAACCGTTGCCTCCTCCTCCGCTGCTGAGGCATCCGGTCGCCACGAGCGCAACGGCCGTTGTCGCCGCCAGGACGCCGAACGTCCTCTTGCCAGCAACCATCATGACTTTCCCTTTCCTGTGCCGGTAAGCCCGGTCGAGTGAGGCACCTGCATGAGTAGCGATTGATCAGGTCCGCGGGCGGAGCACCCGCATTGCGATGAGTGTGAAGATCAGCATGGCGACGAACAGTGCCGTTCCGATCGCCATGCCGTAGCCGTAATTGCTGTTCTGGAACGCCGATTGGTACATATCGAGCGCTGGAACCATGGTGGAGTTTCCGGGACCTCCGTTGGTGAGGAGCAGGATCGGGATGAAGTTCTGGACGGCGTAGACGCCGGAGAGCACGACGACGATGCGGAACTGCGGCATGAGCATCGGGACGTCGATGTAGAACACCCGGCGCAGCCAGCCGACGCCGTCCATCGTGCTCGCCTCGGTGACATCTCTCGGCAGGTTCTGCACGCCACCGAGGAAGATCAGGAATCCCAGGTTGGACACCCACGGAAAGCCGACGAGCAGGATCGAGACGAGGGCGAGATGGTTGTTCGTCAGCCAGTCCGGCTGACCCAGACCGAGCGTGTGCAGGAATTTGTTGATGAGGCCGTCGGTCGGGTTCAACAGGTAGGCCCATACGTCGATGAGGACGATGGGCGGCAGCACGATGGGCAGTGTCAGAAGGTACTTCGCGACCGTGCTCACCTTGCGGGGCAGGTGGCACACGACCTCGGCCGCGACGAACTGTGAGACCAGGGTGATCAGGATGCTGCCGATCACCAGCAGGAACAGGTTGCGCGCCTCCGGGGCGAACGTCGGAGAATTCACGTACTGCTTGAACTGCGAGATCCCGGTGTAGGTGGGCTTCGAGAACCCGTTCCACTTGTAGAAGCCGCCGATGAGGCTCCGCAGGGCCGGGTAGTAGGCGAACAATCCGATCAGCAGCAGGCTCGGCAGCATCAGGACGGTGATCAGATGCCGGCGGAAGAGGCGTTTGCGGGGCCGGAACCTCAAACCCCCGTGCCCGAGTGCCACAGACCCGCCGCCGGTCGACGTGCGCGCGCCGGCGTCGATGGCGCGGTCGTCGCTGGTGCTCACTGGCCCCGCCTGTCTGCGTTGAGTGTCTTCATGAGCCACGTACGTGTCCTGTTGCTCGTCGGGTGATGGGGTGGCGGAGCAGTCGCACCGGGCCGAGGAGACCGTGGCGAGCCTGCCCCTTGTATACGGCAGGAGTCGGTGAGGCGTCATCGAGATATCCGGCCAGCGTTCCTCGGACGACGATCTCGACGTCGTTGGTGCCCGACCGCAGGTGCGAGGTGATGTCCGCACGGTACGGGCTCCACATCAGAGTGGCGACCGGAGCGTCGTTGACCCGCACCTCGACGCTCCCCCGGACGTCGCCGAGATCCAGGACGAGGGTCTCGTCGGCACCGACGGCGTCGACCTCGACCTGCCGGCGGTAGGACACGTAGCCGCCGAGTGCACGCAGACCGAGCGCCTCCCACTCGACCAGGGGTGCCTGGACGGACCTGACGGCACATTCCAGCGGCCCGGCGAGAAGTCCGCCGACCCGGTGGCCACCGTCGGCGTCGAACCGGAGGCAGACCTCCGTGCCGAACGGCAGTGGCCGGTCGAACGTGACCGTCCCGTCCCCGGCCGCCGGGACCTCCATTCCACCTACCACGGCGGTGAACCGTACGGCGGTCGGCACCCGGATCCGGGTCGCCCCGGCCGGGCCGACGAAGCGCAACCACTCGGTGCGGGCGCCGTCGTTCCAGGCGTCTGGAACCACGTCGACGACTACACCGTCACTTGCTGCCGCCGGCTCCAGCCATGCGGCCCGCGGCAGCGGGTGCGGTCGGGGGCGCAGGCACACCCAGCGGGGATCGAGCCACTGCTCACTCCGCAGGCGTGGACCGACCTCGGTCCCGTCCCGCGCGCAGGTCCAGCCGAGGTGGGTGGTGAGCCCGAGGCCGCCGTCGGCGACGGCCACGCTGTCGACGAGCGCCGCGACCCCACCCCCGAGATCGTCGATCTGTAGGGAGATCTCGTTGCGGCCCGGACGCAGCGAACCACCGAGGTCGTAGGGCATCACCTGCGGACGCCGCTGCGCCCAGTAGGGCTCGAACGCACCCTGGCGGCCGATCTCGGTTCCGTTGACGATGATCGAACACGGCCCCTCACTGCCGATCTGCACCACGGTGTCGTCGGGGACGACGTCGAGGTCGACGGTGGTGGAGAAGCGGACGGTGTCAGCTGTCTGGATCCCGTCGGCCGGCTCCAGCCACTCCGGCCGGCTGAAGCGTTCGAGGTCGGTGACGACGGCGAAGGTGGCTCTGAGTTCGCCCGCCGACTCGTCGGTGCCGCGCCGTCCGGTGCCCCGGCGCAGCCAGACCTGAAGCTCGAGATGACGGGCGCCGTCCGCGACCGGGGACCTGGTCCAGTACCCCGTGCCGTCAGCCTCGACGGACGTGCCGTCGAGGAAGATCCTCCGGTCGGCGGCGGCACCCAGCACGAAGTGACGCCCCGCACCTTCCGGGAGGTCGAGCGTGGCGGCGAAGGCCACCCATTGGTCCGGGCCTACCTCGTCCCAGCGGAGGAACTCCTCGGGCACGGTGCCCTTCGGGCCGAGGCTCGTGAAGTGCAGCGGGTCTTTGCGGATACCGCGGGACAGCGACACCTCGTACGGCCGCCATGCGACGTCGGGGTCCGTCGGCCCACCGCAGGTCGGCTGCGGATCGGTGACCCGCAGGTAGGGGCCGAAGGTGGCGAGCGCCGGTGTCCATCCGTCGGCGGGCGGGGTGGTCGATCCCGCCTCCGCTCTGCGGTGCTCGAGGCGCCAGACCTGGATCGGGAGAATGCCGCGGTCCGCCGGATCACCGAGGTCGGCCCACCGGTTGTCGAGGGTGGAGTGCGCCTCGATCTCCCAGTCGCCGTCGATCCCGACGACGTCAGGATGCTCGCCCGGGTCGGTGCGGGTTGCCTCGGGAAGGCCGGTGCCGAGCACGACGACCGCCATCGGCCCGTCGGCGAAGGCGACGTCGAGAACGAGTTCATCGCCGTCCTGCTCGGCCTGGAGGTCGACCCGCTCACCGGAGCGCGGATCCCAGCGCTGCGCGGAATGACCTGGCACCCCGGTGACCCGGACACGCGCCCGCCGGTCGCCGACGGGCGAGAAGGTGTAGCCCTGCTCGGAGAAGCTCGTCCAGTAGCCCTGCCAGCTGAAGGTGCCGGCGATGCGGTCCTCGATCCCGCTCCCCGCGAAGACCGGCATGTGGGTACCGGTGTCGCCGTCGTGGGCCACGAGGAGAAGCACGTGCGTGTCGCCGTAGCGGCGGAGCATGAAGGGCGCGTCGGACTCGACCGAGACGGGACCACGCATGAGGTGGCCGGGCACGTCGGCGGCGTCGTCCACGACGTCGATCCGGCCGGCATTTACCGCGGCGGCGAGGGCCGCGCCGTCGGGCGAGTCGGCGCCGACGATGCGGTCGGGAACGGGGCCGACGCAGACGACCCGGCCGCCGCCGGTCGCGAACTCTGCGAGCCTGCCCGCGAAACGTCTGTCCAGCGCGGTCGCGGCGGGGAGCACGATGTTGCGGAACGCGCCGCCGGCCACCCGCCACACGCCGCCGTCGATCTCGCCGCCGGCCAACGTCTGTTCGTCGAAGATCTCGTAGTCGCGGCCGGCCCGGTCGAGCACGCCCGGGCGCTCGTCGAACCACGACGTCGACCCGTTGAGCTGGTGGTAGACGTCGGAGGTACGGCGCGCCTGCGGGTGCGCGCCGCCGAGCGGGAGGTCGGCCTGCACCGAGGACGTCGGGAAAACCAGCACGGTGTCGGCGACCAGCGATCCGGCGGAGGTCAGCGCGCACAGTCTGGTGACGGCGTCGGAGAAGATCTTGTAGTCGGGCCAGTAGGGCTGTCGCCAGCAGGTCGACGGCGGCGCCCACTCCCACCAACCGCCGACCGTCGCGTAGTAGACGGCGTGCGGGTCGTAGAGGTTGGCGCCGCGCCGGAGGAACGGGCCGAGCCAGTCGTAGGTCTCCTCCAGGGTGCCGCCCCAGCCCGAGGAGTGGAACGCCTCGATCCAGGTGCGCGGCTGCCCGTTGGCGTGCGCGAGCGAACTGTGGACCTTCGGGTCTCCCCAGTGGTCACTGCCGGGGGCGCTGTAGACCCCGTGCGTGCGCAGGTAATCGCCGTAGAGGTCGGCGGCGCTGACCGGATCGCCTTCCCGCGCCGGGGTCTGCTGGTCGAACCCGGCGGTCAGGCCGGCGTCGGCCGCCCAGGTGCCGTAGGGCACGAAGAAGGACTCGCGGGCGAGCGTGGCGCGGTGCGCGTGGTAGTCGCGGCGTACCGATGCGGCGCGATCGTCGTCGCCCTCCCACAGGCAGGCGATCCGCTCGACGAGGTCGTAGCCGTGAGACCCGGCGAAGGAGGCGGCGAACTCCTTCCCCCACGTAGGCATGTGGGGCAGCTCGTCCTGAAAGAGGCCGGTGATGACGGGACCGAACCATTTGTCCGCGCGCCGCCGGAACTCCCCGAGCACGGTGTCGATGAGTGCCGCGCACGCCGCGGGGTCGTAGTAGTCGAAGCCGCGGGTACGGGCGTAACACAGGGCCAGGCGACCGGCGCCGCCCGACCAGCTGACCGATCCGTCCGCCGCCAGAGCGACGGCCGTCGGGGCCGCGCCGGGTGCGACCACGTAGGCGGCGATCGGGGTCGACCCGGCCGGAGGCCGCAGTGTCACCGTTTCCCCCTGGGCCACCTCACGCTGGACCCGGTCGATCTCCTGCCCCGCCCAGGTCGGGTGGGCGGCGACCAGCTGTCCCTGGAAGTTGGCCCCGGAGAAGCCGTACTGGTCGTAGAGCCAGAACTTGAAGCCGATCTCGTAGGCGTCCTCACAGGCGTGCAGGAAGATCTCCCACCACTCCTCGGAGAGGAACGGCGGGTCGTCCGCGAGCGAGCCGTAGAGCGGGCCGCGCGGCGCTAGACACATGACGACCGCCTGGGTGACGCCGCCGGCCACGAGCTGTTCCATCTGCCACCGCAGCCGGTCCCGCTCCAGCCGCGCGCCGCTCCACCACCAGATCGGCACCGGCCCGTAGGACGTGTCGACGTCGGCGAACCGGGCCGCCAGGTCGAACACGTTACGAGGAGATTGCTGCGTCATGGGACTTGGTCCCTAGGTCCGGCCATCGGAGGACGGTGGCACCGTCGTCTGTGTGGATGGGATTGAATCGTTAAAAGACTGGTTTTCAGAAACTAGACGGCCCTCAGGCGGGGTGTCAAGGAGTCGCCGCCGTCGTTTCTCCGGCGAGCCAACCGACGTCGTGAACCGACAACGGCAGGTCGGCCGCCGCGGCACTGTCCGCAACCGTGGAAACACGCGTCGACCCCGGAATGGGAAGCATCACCGGTGAGCGGGCCAACTCCCAGGCCAGCACCACCCGTTGCACCGACACGCCGAGGCGCCCGGCGACGGCTGCGAACCGGTCCTGAACGGGGGTTTTCGGATCACCGGGGCGGAAGCCGGTCAGCGGTCCCCACGGCAGGAACGCGATGCCGAGGGCCGCACACCGGTCGAGCACCGGGTCGCTGTCGGTGACCGCGGGCGAATAGCGGTTCTGCACGCTCACGATCGGCGCCACAGCCAGGGCCCGGTCGACCTCCTCGACCGTCACGTTGCACAGGCCGATCTGGGCGATCTTGCCCTCGCGCTGGAGCGCGGCGAGCGCCCCGACGGAGTCCTCGAGGGGGACGACCGGGTCGACCTCGTGCAGCTGGTAGAGATCGATGACGTCGATTCCGAGGGCGAGCAGGCTGGCCTCGCAGGCGGCTCTGAGCCGGTCCGGACTTGCATCGATCTGTACGTCGCCCGCGGCGTCCCAGTACTTCCCTCCCTTCGTCGCGACCAGAACGTCGTCGGCCCGCCCGCTCCGCTCGCGGAGCGCGCGGGCGATCAACCGTTCACTGTGCCCGCTGCCGGTTCCGGCCGGCGTGTAGACGTCAGCCGTGTCGAAGAGGGTCATGCCGGCGTCCAACGCGGCATGCACGACACCGACGCCCTCGTCGTCGGACGGGCGGTCCGGGCGGAGGGACACCGGTGCGCCGCCGAAACCGACACATCCGACCTGGGTCGAGCCGAGCGACCTGGTTTTCACGCCTGCCCACCGTTCATCCGCCCGATATGCTGAAACCTTTCAATCCAGGGACGCTAGGTTGCCGGGGAGGAATGGTCAAGAGCGTCGCCGTAACAATCCAGAAACGCAGCACCGGCGACGGATGTCAGTCGTCGGCGGCGACCTCGCCGAGCCGGCGTTCCAGGAAACGCCGCTCGGGCTCCGAACCGACCAGTGCGAGCGCCCGGCGGTAACTCTCGGCGGCCTCGGGCCCACGACCGAGCCGGCGCAACAGATCGGCGCGTGTCGCGTCGAGAAGGTAGTAGCCGCGCAGCGCGGGTGCGTTCGCCAGCTCCTGCACGATCGCCAGGCCGGCGGCCGGGCCGTCAGCCATGGCGATCGCCACGGCGCGGTTGAGCTCCACGATCGGAGAGGGCGCGACGGTGCCGAGCCGCTGGTAGAGCGCGGCGATCTCGACCCAGTCGGTCGTGGTCCAGTCGGCCGCCTCGGCGTGGCATGCGGCTATCGCCGCCTGCAGCTGATACGGACCCGCCCGCCCCATACGCAAGGCGTCGGTGAGCAGATCGACCGCTTCGTCGATGCCCGCCCGGTCCCATTGGGTGCGGTCCTGATCCTCGAGCGTGACGAGCTCGCCGTCGTCGTCGATTCGCGCGCGTCGTCGGGAGTGCTGCAGGAGCATCAGCGCGAGCAGCCCGTCCGTCTCGGGTTCGTCCGGCATCAGCTCTACGAGCGCCCGGCTCAGGTGGATCGCTTCGGTGCTGAGGCTCTCGCGGAGTGTCTCCTCCCCTGCCGAGACCGAGTAACCCTCGTTGAAGAGCAGGTAGAGCACGGCCAGAACTCCCGTCAGCCGCACCGGAAGGAGTGGCGCGGGCGGGACGCGGTAGGGGATGTTGGCGTTCGCGATCTTGTGCTTGGCGCGCACCAGTCGCTTTGCCATCGTGGCCTCGGGCACGAGGAAGGCCCGGGCTATCTCGGCGGTGGTGAGACCGGCGAGAGTCCGTAGCGTGAGGGCGACGCGCGCGTCGAGCGGCAGTGCCGGATGGCAGCAGGTGAAGATCAGCCGCAGCCGGTCGTCCCCGATGGCGTTGCCGTCGTCGTTGGTCTCGGTCGGGCTCGACAGCATGGCAACCTCTTTCAGCTTGATCGCCTCGGTCGTCTTACGGCGCAGCCGATCCAGGGCACGGTTGCGCGCCACGGTCGTCAGCCATCCACCCGGGCGACGCGGAACGCCGGTGTCGGGCCAGCGCTTCAGCGCCTCGGCGAACGCGTCCTGGGCGCACTCTTCGGCGAGGTCCCAGTCGCCCGTGACCCGGATCAGGGTGGCGACCACCCGCCCCCACTCCTCGTGGAAGGCTTCGGCGACCGCCGCCCGTGCGTCGGGTGTCATAGCGGCCAGAACGGCCTGACTTCGATCACACCGTGCCGGGCCATGGGATGCTTCGCGGCAACCCCGATCGCCTCGTCGAGGTCGGCGCACTCGATGATGTCGAACCCGGCCATCTGTTCCTTCGTCTCCGCGAACGGCCCGTCGACGATCAGCACCTCCGTGTCGCGCACGCGCACGCTCGTCGCGTCGCTCACCGGCCGCAACCGGTCGCCCTCGAGCCGAACACCGCGACCGTCCATCTCGGTCACCCAGGACTCGGTGTCCGGCCCCATCGCCGCCTCCTCCTCGGGCGTGAGCTCGACGGAGTCGTCGCCGCAGATCATCAGCATGTATTTCATCGTTCCTCCTCCTGCTCCAGCACAGTCAACGACCCGTCACCGGCTTCAGTTCGCGCCGACGATCAACAAGGTGTTTCCGTCGGGATCGCGGAACCAGAACATCGAGGGCACCGGATCGACGAACTCCGCGGCCCCGAGCCGAATCGCCGTCGACCCACCCTTGCGGGCGACCTCCGCGTCGACATCGACCCCGGCCGACCGTAGCCGCCGATGGGTGGCGTCGATGTCATCGACGCTCAGCAGGATGCCGGTCTGGACCCCGTTCCGGTCCTCCGGCCGGGTGGAAATGAGGGCGATGCCCGTCGTACCCTCCGGCGGATAGACCTCGACCCAGCGGTGGTTGTCGGCGAACGGCACGTCCTGGCGCTTCTCGAACCCGAGTGCCTCGTAGAACTCGATCGACCGGTCCTGGTCGGTCGACGGGACCATCACCAGGCCGATCTGCCTGATCCGGTTTGTCGTCGTATCCACGTCCGTCCTCCATCATCGGTGGTCACCACAGCGAGTGGTCGATCACCACTACGACGAACGACATCGCGCGCGATGGACACCCCTACTCCCATGATCAAGAGGGGATTCGTACGGCGTTTCGTATCGGAATCCCCTCTTGATCATGAAGGAGAGAGGAGGGCGTGGCTCAGCCGGTGGAGCCGGTGGTGGCGATGCCCTGGACGAAGAAGCGCTGTGCGACGAGGAAGAGGATCAGGACCGGAAGCACGGTCAGCGAGGTCATGGCCATCATCGGACCGAAGTCCGCCGTATGCAGGCCTTGGAAGAACCGGATGGCGACGGGCAGGGTGTACATGCGCGAGTCGCTGAGGTAGACGAGTGGGCCGAAGAAGTCGTTCCACGACGCGACGAACTGGAACAGGCCGACGGTGATCAGCGCCGGCCGGGCGAGCGGCAGTGCGATCTGCAGGTAGCTGCGCAGCAGTCCGGCGCCGTCGATCCGGGCCGCCTCGAAGAGGTCGCGCGGGATCCCGAGAAAGAACTGGCGCATCAGGAAGATGTAGAAACCCCCGCCGACACCGAGGAACGACGGGACCGTGAGCGGGAGGTAGGTGTTGAGCCAACCGATCGACTGGTACAGCGAGAACGTCGGAATGATCGTGACGTAGTACGGGATCATCATCGTCGCCAGCAGCACGCCGAACCAGATGTGCCGCCCGCGACCACGGACCCGAGCGAACCCGAAGCCGACCAGCGACGACGAGAAGAGCGCGCCGATGGTCGACACGATGGCGATGAACGCCGAGTTGAAGAAGTAGCGCCCGAGAGGAACGTCGCCCGCCGCCGTACGGAAGTTCGCGAGCGTCGCCGGATGCGGGATGAGCTTCGGCGGGAAGCTGAGTACATCGCTCGGCGTCTTGAACGCGCCGGAGATCATCCAGACGAACGGCAGGACGAAGAAGACGGCCGCGATGATGAGCGGTACGTAGAGCGGGATCGCCGAGACGCCGCGGCGGCTGACCAGACGCAGTCGTCGCGGTCCCGGTGTGGGTGGCGCAGACGTCGGGCGTGCGGTCTGCAGCGGGATGGTGCTCACGACTGCTCCCCTCCTGCGTAGTAGACCCGTCCTCGGGCGAACCACAGGACGAGCCCGCTGAGCGCCACGGTGATCACCAGCAGGACCCATGCCATGGCCGACGCGTAGCCGAAGGAGAAGTAGTTGAAGGCCTCGTCGTAGAGGTAGAGCCCGAAGACGTAGGTGGAGTGCACCGGACCGCCCCCGGTCATGACGAAGGGTTCGGCGAACACCTGCAGGGCGCTGATGATCCCCATGATCACGTTGAAGAGGATGACGGGCGACAGCATCGGCACGGTGATGTGCCGGAAGCGGGTCCACCATCCGGCGCCGTCGGTGGTGGCGGCCTCGTACAGCTCCGCAGGAATGCCCTGCAGGCCGGCGAGGAACACCACCATCGCTCCCCCGGTGGCGGTCAGGCTCATGACGATGAGCGCCGGCATCGCCCAGTGCGGACTGGCCAGCCACTCCGGCCCGTGCAGGCCGACCTTGCTCAGCAGGTAGTTGAAGATGCCGTTGGTCGGGTCGAACATCCAGGTCCACACGACGAAGATGGGTACGCCGGTGACCACGGTGGGCAGGAAGTAGATCGAGCGGAACAATGCCCGACCGGGAAGGCGAACGTTGACCATGGCGGCGAGGAGCAACGCGAGGCAAACGCCGACGACGACCCGGGCTCCGGCGTAGTAGAACGTCCGGCCCAGGGAGGGCAGGAAATCCGGATCGCCGGTGAACATCACCCGGTAGTTGGTGAGCCCGATGAAGTGTGGCGAGTGGACGCCGTCCCACCGGGTGAAGCTGGCGTACAGCGAGAACAGCATCGGTCCGAGCGTGAGCGCGACCAGGCCGATCAGCCATGGCGAGATGAAGAGATAGAAGGCCGCCGACTCCGACCTACGGATCCGTCGCCAGCGGGTCGTCCCGGTGGACCCTCGACGGTCGCTCTGTGTGCGGATCGCTGTGGTGGCCATCGTCATCACCCTTGCTGGGTCGACAGGATCGCGGCACCGCGCCGTTGCACGTCGTCCATCGCGGACCGGACCGACGCGCCCTGGTCTTCGACGGCCTGAACCTTCTGTCCCATCAGGTCCCAGACCTTGTTGAACTCGCCACCCTGATAGGCCACGCCCTGCTGATTCAGGCGATCGATCAGTGGTTGCCAGTGCAGTCGGCGGTATTCCTTCGGAAGGGTCTGCACCCATCCTCGGGCGGCGCCGGCCAGTGCGGGTGTGGCGAATTCGCCCTGGATCTTCTGCGCCTCCGGGTCGGTCGCGATGAACTTCGCGAGGTCCCAGGCCGCCGCGCGGTTCGGCGTGCCGTCGAAGATGGCGACGTTGTTGTTCTGGTAGGTCCCGCGCCATTCGACGGGGTAGGGCGCGATGTTCCAGGCGAACTTGTCGCCGATCTCATCTGTCCACGACTGTGTGTCGTATCCGGCGAAGATGTCCATGCCGAAGCTTCCGGTGGGAAAGCCTGCAAGCAGCGCCTGGTTTTCCGCGGCGTTCGGCGTCACCTTGTATTTCGTGATCAGGTCGCCGACGAACTGCACCGCCCGCACCACGTCGGGTGAGGTCGCCGTCATCTTGCGGGTGAGGAAGTCGAAGATCATCCCGCCGTACAGCGTCACGAGGTCATAGGGCTGGGTGGTGCCGAAGCTGTTGTTCATCCCCCACGCGCCCTGGGCGCCGGAGCCGGCCTGGACCGCCCGCGCCGCCCGGAGGAAGTCCGCCTGCGTCCACGACGCGGTCGGAGTCGGAACATGGTTCTTCCGGAAGAGGGTCTCGTTGTAGGCGATGCCCTTCGGATAGACGACGACCGGCAGCGCGAGGATCTTCTTGCCGACCTTCCCGGCGTTGATCGCCCCGGGCAGCCAGGTGGATTCCGACAGCCCGTCGCGGCGCATGTCGCTGCTGAGATCGGCGTAGCCGCCCAGACTCGACAGCCCGGACACCCAGCTTTCGGCCGCCATGAACACGTCGGGCGCCGACCCGGAGCGGAACAACAGCGGCAGCTTCTGGAAGAAGCCGCCGGGATCGGCGAAGGTGTAGCTCATCTTCACGTGCGGGTTGCGCTTGCGGTAGAGGTCTGCGACGCGTTGGTAGATGTCGATCTCTTGTTGATTGCCGTAGAAGCCGTAGAGCAGCGTCCCCGGCTTCCGGCTGCCGGCGCATCCGGACAGCAGTGCCGATCCGCCTGCCGCAGCCCCGATGCCCGCTACGCCACGCAGGAGGTCGCGGCGCGACAAGGACACTGCGGGCACCTCCACGACTCGATACCAGCGGGATTCCACTTCGCGGCTGCGTTCAGCCCGCGAGAATCTATAGGATGTAGTGTGTCTGATGTCAAGGCCTGTGGCCGACGGATCGAGCGGAGAGTAGCGAGCCGATGAGTGACCCGCTGCCCATGGCACAGCCGCTGGTACGTCGGGCCGCATTGAGCGACGACGTATGGACTGTTATCCGCGGTCTTCTGATGAGCCAGGCGATCAGCCCCGGGCAGCGGATCACCATCGAGCGTCTCGCGATCGACCTCGGTGTCTCCCCCACGCCCGTGCGCGAAGCGTTAGCGCGGCTCGAGTCCGACGGACTGGTGACGAAGCAACCGCAGCGCGGCTATCGCGCCAGCCCGCTACTCACCGTCGAGCAGGTCAACGAGCTCTTCGAATTCCGCGGGCTGCTCGAGCCGTGGGCGGTCGGCAAGGTCGCCCGGAAGTCCGGAGCCGAGAGCGGGGCACTGCTCGTCGCCGAGGTCGCCGACGCACGGCGAACCTTCGACGGGTCGGTCGCCGAGCCTTATCGACAGGTCTTCGACCATGACGTCCGCTTCCACGGCGTCATCCTCGACGCATGCGGCAACGAGCAGGTGAGGGCCGCGTTCGAACGCACCCACTGCCATCTGCACATGCTCCGGATCCAGAGCCGCGCGCCGGTCGTCGACGCGACCATGGCGGAGCACCAAGCGATCGCGGATGCGATTTCGGCCGGCGACGCCCGAGCGGCGGCGCAGGCGATGCGCGTCCACCTCAGCGAGTCGCGGCAGCGTGCCCTCACGCTTCTTCAGGACTTCATCGAGTCCGAGGACGCCTCTTAGTCGGGCGAATGCTCCGCGACCAGGCTGCCCGGTCGCTCCATGAAGGTTTCGTCGGGTGCGCTGAAGCCGAACTTGCGATAGATCCCGTGCGCGTCGGCGGTGTGCAACATCCACCGGAACGCCCGACCCGGGCCGTTGTCGACCATCTCCCGGACCATCGCCGCACCGAGGCCGCGGCGGCGATGCTCGTCGAGCACGTAGACGTCGGCGAGGTACGCGAGGGCGACACCATCGGAGACCGCGCGGGCGAATCCGACGATCCGGCCACGGTCGTCGTAACACGCGACGATGCGCCAGGAGCCGCGGATCTGGCGCTCGACGTCATCCCGTCGACGCCAACGTCCCCAGTAAGCATCGGTCGAGAGGTAAGCCCAGACCGCGTCGACGTCGATGCGGTCCGGGTTGTCGTCGATCTCGTACTCGCCGTGTCTGATCACCCGCCGCCTTCCGGTCGGGCCGGGTCGAGCAGCACGAGGGCTCGGTCGGGCCCGGTGTCGGTCCCGTCCCGCTCGATGTCTGCTGCGAGAGCGCTCATGTCGGCGATGATGCCTGCAACGCGTAGGTGGTGCGGCGATGTCAGGGCGTAGGGCTGCAGCCGGTCGGTTCCCCGTCGCAGGAGGGTGACGGCGCCTTTCCCGTTCTGGCGTTGGCGATGGGTGAGCCCGACCGCGATCTGGGCGAGCCCCTGCCAGAGATCACGCTCGCCGTCCGGTGCGGACTTCCAGGCCGCCTCGAGCACCTCGTGCGCGTGGAACGGTTTGTCCTCGTCGAGAAACCGCTGCGCGTACTCGATGCTCTCGGCCGGACTGAGCACAAGGCTTTCGTCGACGCGTTCTACTCCGGCGGCACCGCGGGCCAACGGCCGGCCGAATGCGTCCCGTGGTCTCGCGTTGTGTGCTCGACCCGCCGGGTCGCGGTCGCGTTCGCTCATGCCTCATTGTGGCACGCCTTGTAACGCTGCTTGAAAGCACGCGCTTAATGCCGTGAGCGATCATCGGGTGACGCAAAGTTCTTGTGTGGCAGGGGTTCCCGGGCTCGAAGAATTGTCGGTGGCTGGTTCTATCGTTGTTGCATGGTCAGTGGTTCCGGTTCCGGTGAGCACCCGGTGTGGGACGCGGTCGGCTGCCTGACTGCCGCGGTCGATGGGTTGGCGGGGGCGGCGTTGTGGCGGTGCGGGGATGAGGAGCTGCTCGACCTGCAGCAGGTGCTGGAGACGGCGGCGCGGCGGTTGTCGGCGGCGTCGTTGCGGCTGGTCGCCGAGGTCGACGACCGGCGGCTGGCCACGGCTCGTGGGGCGGCGTCGACGGCGGCGTTGCTGCGGCAGGTGCTCAACATTTCCGCGGGTGAGGCGGGTTGGCGGGTGACGGCGGCGGAGAAACTGTTGGACCGGGTCGGCCCGTCGGGAGAAACGGTGCCCGCCCAGCTCCCGGCCACGGGGGCGGCGTTGGCGGAGGGGTCGATCGAGGCGGGGCAGGCCCGGCTGATCTGCGAGACGATCCGCCGCCTCCCCGCCCGGGTCGACACTCGCACCCGCGAACACGCGGAGGCGTTCCTGGCCGGGCAGGCCCGCGACGTGGACACGACGACGCTGGGGAAGATCGCCCGCCGGATGGTCGCCACCCTGGACCCGGACGGGGCCGCGCTCGATGACGAGGACGCGGTCCGGGCCCGGGAACTCTCGCTGAGCCGGGACCAGGACGGGATGACGATGATCCGGGGCAGGTTGGATGCGGAGGGTGCGGCGGTGCTGCGCACCGCCCTGGACCCGTTCACCGGCCCGGCAC
>DASXJE010000120.1 GCA_036497565.1 Mycobacteriales bacterium | reverse complement strand
CAGGCCTACACGCTGTTGCCGCAGGTGATGCAGGACGCGGCCGCCGGCGTACTCGCCCCGATCGTCGTCATCCAGACCGGCAACAACGGCGTGATCGACGGATCACAACTGACGGCGACGCTCAATGCACTGCGCAGCCGGCACCGGGTCGTCCTGGTGACGGTCCACGTGCCGCGGCCGTGGAAGAACCACAACCTGGATCTGATCACCGACGCGGCACGGCAGTTCCCGAACGTCCGGCTGATGCAGTGGAACAACCGGGTGACGGCGGATCGCAGGCTCGTCGTCCACGACGGCATCCATCTCACGTTGCGCGGCATCAACGTCTACGCCGCGATGGTCGTGCACGCCGCGCTGTCGCGCTGAGGAGGGACCTGGCTAGCCGACCTGGTCGAGCAGGCCGGCCGAGGACCTGTCGAGGAAGAGGGTGGCCCCGGGCCGCGAGCGCAACACGGTGGCCGGGCAGGCCGGGTCGACCGGCGCGGTCAGCGTCGCCCGGACGGCCTCCGCCTTGCGCGCCTCGGGGGTGACAACCTGCAGATTCCGGGGGGCGAGCAGCGCCGGGACGGTGAGGGTGATCGCCTGCTCCGGTACGTCGTCAAGCGTGGCGAAGTGGCCTTCCCCGACCTGCTGGTGGCGCGACTTGTCCTGAAGGGTGATGATCTTGACCCACACCGGTTCGTCGAAATCGGCCTGGTGCGGCTCGTTGAAGGCGATGTGGCCGTTCTCGCCGATGCCGAGACAGACCAGGTCGAGCGGAGCGCTGCGCAGCAACTCCTCGTATCGCCGGCACTCCGCCTGCGGGTCGGCAGCATCGCCGTCGATGTAGTGCACCTGCGCCGGGCCGAACGGCTCGGCCACGTTTTCCCTGATCCAGCGCCGGAAGCTGGCGGAGTGGTCCGCGCCGATCCCGACGTATTCGTCCATGTGGAAGACCGTGACCGCGCCCCATGGCACCCCGGGCTCGTCGCGGAGCGCGGCGACGAACGCGCGCTGCGAGTTGCCGGTCGCGATGATGACGCGGGCGGCGCCGTGCTCGGCCACGGCGTCGCGGAGTACGTCGGCGGTGTTGCGTGCCGCGGCACGTCCCAACTCCTGCTCGCCGTCGTACACCCGGACCGGGAGTTCGTCGACGCGGAAGCTGGCGACCGGCTCCTCGCCGGTCTCGATCCGGGTGCTGCTAATGACTGGTCACCTCCGCCTGTTGCCCGGCCTCGAAGTAGTCGTGCAGTGCCGGGTCGAGTGTCGGTACGTCGAGCGGAATACTGCCGTTGCGTAGGGATTCGGTCGCGGTCACCCCAGTCGCCACCGACTCGCGGGCCGCGACCGGCGAGGTCGCCGTGGCGCCGCCGACGCGCACGAACCGCAGGAACTCGGCGATGATCGACGCGTCGGCGCCACCGTGGCCTTCACTACTGCCCGGGATGGGGAACGTCGCGTCTCCGTCCGGGTTGTAGTCGGTGCGCTTGTTCCAGAGCCGGACGACGCCCTTCCCGCCGGTGTCGCCGAAGTTCTCGATCCGCCCCTCGGTGCCGATCACCGTGTAGTTGCGCCAGTAGTCCGGCGTGTAGTGGCACTGTTCGTAGCTCGCCAGCACGCCGTTGTCGAGGGCCATCGAGATCATGGACAGGTCTTCGACGTCGATCACCGGGTGGAGGCCCCGCTGCGACAGCGGGGGCCAGTTGTCGTAGGAGAACCAGTCCTTCATCAGCCGGCCGCGGTTGTCCGCGCGGTCGGTGATGTCGCCGTAGAGGGTGAGGGCGCCCATGCCGGTGACCCGCCGGGTGTAGCCGCCGGCGAGCCAATGGATGACGTCGATGTCGTGCGCGGCCTTCTGCAGCAGCAACCCGGTGGTCCTGGCGCGCTCGGCGTGCCAGTCCTTGAAGTAGTAGTCACCGCCGTTGCCGACGAAGTGGCGGCACCACACGGCCTTCACCTCGCCGATCTCTCCGCGCAGGATCAGGTCGCGCAGCAGCAGGACCATCGGCATGTGCCGCATGTTGTGCCCGACGTAGAGCCGGGCGCCGTGCTCGCGGGCGGCGGCGAGCACCCGGTCGCAGCCCTCGACCGTGATCGTCAACGGCTTCTCGACGTAGACCGGCACACCGGCGGTGAGGATGTCGACCGCGAGGTTCTCGTGCGCGTCGTCGGGGGTCACGAGCAGAACGGCGTCGACGCTGCCGTCGAGCAGGTCGCGGTGATCGGTCGTGGTGCGCACCTCGTCGCCGTAGCGCTCGCGGGCCCGGGCGAGCGCCTCGGGATCGAGGTCGCAGACCGCGACGACGCGCGACCCTTCCCCGGGCCGGTGCGCGTGGCGGCCGAGTGCGCTGCGCGACCCCAACCCGATGACGCCGATGCGCAGGTCTTCCGTCGCGGACTGTGCGGATGTCTCCGGTGCGGTCATGCGACGCAGTCTGCCACGCGCGTCTCAGGAGGCGATTCGGACAACCATCTTGCCGATGTTGTCCCCGCGCAGCATGCCGAGGAACGCACCCGGCGCGTTGTCGATCCCGTCCACGACGGTCTCCTCGAAGGTGATCTTGCCGGCGCGCAGCCAGCCGGAGAGCTCACGGGTGACATCGGCGAAGCGGTCCGGATGGTCGCTGATCAGGAACCCGCGGATGGTCAGCCGCTTGCCGACGACCAGTGAGAGATTGCGCGGACCGGGCGGTGGCTCGACGGCGTTGTAATGCGAGATCGAGCCGCATGCCGCGACCCGGCCGTGCACCCGGAACGCGGAGATCGCCGCCTCCAGGTGGTCGCCGCCGACGTTGTCGAAGTACACGTCGATGCCGCCCGGAGCGGCCTTGGCCAATTGGTCGCCCACCGGGCCGTCCTTGTAGTTGAAGGCCGCGTCGAAGCCGAGCCGCTCGGTGAGATAGGCGACCTTCTCCGCCGAGCCGGCGCTGCCCACCACGAGCGATGCTCCGCGCAGCCGGGCGATCTGGCCGACCAGGCTGCCCACCGCACCGGCGGCCCCGGACACGAAG